>CAMDPB010000122.1 GCA_945903885.1 Candidatus Finniella inopinata | reverse complement strand
ATAGCTTGGATTACAATACAGGCACTTCCAGAACAACGAGTTTAAATAAAAGTATTGGATTAACGCTTTCTGTTCCCTTGTATGACCAGGGAACGACACGTTCTCAACGACGTCAAGCTTCAGAAAACGTAGTGGCAACTCGCATTCATTTTGAAAGAATTCGCCAAGAAACCACTCAAGCTTGCAAACAAGTATACAGAGCGTACCTTGCAGCAAAAACAAATATGGATAATTCTGCAAAGCAAATACAAGCCCAACAAGTTGCTGTTAATGGCAATATGCAAGAAATGGAAGTTGGTACAAAAATTTTATTTGATGTCTTGCAAGCACAAACAAAGCTTTTAGAAGCAAAACTAGGCCAAATTAGCACCATACAAAAGTATTATGAAAACTTATACCAAATGCTTTCACTGCAAGGAAAACTAACCGCAGAAGGACTAGGTCTTCCTGTAGAAATTTTCCGCATTGAACAAAAGTATGATGATATAAAAAATCATATCTAATCTTTATTAGGTCCATTTAATAAAAAGCAGATTGGCACACTAATTGCATAAACCATAACAACGGAAAGGGTTGTCATGGTTTTTTTTTATACCATTTTGTGTTTATTGTTTAGCTTAAGTGCTGAAGAGCCTAGGGTTAGAGAGCCTCAGGCCTTAACGCATAGAGCAATTATACGCACGCCTGCTTCTTCAAATAAAAATCTTAAGGTTCGCATTAAAGATATTGCTCGTTTTGCTGGTATTCGTGACAACCAACTGGTTGGATATGGTTTAGTTGTTGGTTTAAATGGAACCGGCGACACTCTTTCAAGCTCACCCTATACAAAGGAAAGCTTAATCGGAATGCTTGAACGCTTAGGCGTTAACATTCGTGATAACTCTTTGCCATCAGGAAAAAATGTGGCGGCAGTAATGGTTACGGCCAAGCTGCCTCCGTTTGCTCATGCAGGAACAACTATTGATATAGTCGTATCAGCACTTGGTGATGCGAAGGATTTGAACGGAGGCACCTTATTGGTAACTCCTTTAATGGCTGCTGATGGAGAAGTTTATGCGGTTGGGCAAGGAGAGGTTATTGTATCGGGAACATCTGCTCAAGGTGTTGCAACCTCTCAAGTAACAGGTATTCCAACAACTGCAAAAATTCCAAACGGAGCAATTGTTGAAAAAGAAATAGCGTTTCAGTTAACAGATTTAAAAACCCAAACTTTAAGCCTAAGAAGCCCAGATTTAACAACAGCAAAGAGAATGGCCGAAGCAGTGAACGAGCATTTTCATCGCACTGTTGCATCAACTCAAGATTCAGCAAGTATTAGCATTGAGTTACCAAGAGGATCGTCTGAAAAAATTATTGAGGCAATGACTCAGATAGAGCAGTTAGAAATTGAACCAGATCAAATTGCAAAAGTTATTATTGATCCTTCGGGCGTAATCGTGCTTGGAAATAAAGTGCGTATCAGTGCAGTGGCTTTAACGCATGGATCAGTCACGGTTCGCATTGCTGAATCTGCTTCTGTTTCTCAGCCAAATCCATTTACACAAGTTGTTAACCCACTAGCAAATAATCCAGGAGCACCTATTGGACTTGGGATGGCATTAAATGGGCAGACAACAAGCACAGCTGCTCCAGCAACTGTTGTGCAAACAGGCGGGCAAGCTTTAGGTGCCGCAGTGCCTGTTGTTATTCCGGCAGGGATTACTCCTACAGACGTAGGCACAGCGATAGCTAAGCTTCCAGCAAATGCATCAAATGCAGCAATAGCTGCAGCAATTGGCGCTATACCAGCGGGAGGCGGGGGCACAGCAGCAACTGCGATTATTCCAGCAGGCGCTACTCCCGCTACGGTAGTTACAGCAATAACGACTTCGGCTGCTACAACTCCTGCTCAAATCGCAGCAGCGATAAGCGCCATTCCTGCTGTTGCGACTCCTATGCAAAACCCTGCTGGTGCCCAAACCCAAGCCCCTTCAATGATTAATGCGGCACTTAATTCCAACACTCCTTTGCAACAAGCAACCATCGTTCCTGAAACAAAGCTAATTATTGATGAGCAAAAAGGTAAATTTGCTATTTTGGATGCCGGCGCAGACCTTGAAGAATTGGTAAATGCCCTAAATATTTTGGGAACTTCACCAAGAGAAATGGCGCAAATTTTGCAAAGCATAAAAGCAGCTGGTGCACTTCATGCAGAAGTTATAGTGAGTTAAGCCATGATTCAATCTAATATCGACGTCTCAACACTAAATTCACAGGCAGCCTTTAATAAATTGGAATCACTTTCTCGCACTCGTAGTGACGAAAAAGAAATTGATAGAGTAGCAGGTGAATTTCAGTCTATGTGTTATTCACAACTAGTAAAGTCTATGTTTGCAACCACTGAAAGTAGCGCTTTGTGGGGAGAGAGTCATGCAGCGGGAATCTTGCACTCAATGTTTATTGAAGCAATTTCTCATGCTGGAGGGGCAGAATCTCTTAACATTAGGTCCAGTATTAAGAAAAGTTTATACAAAACCATGGGTGTGGAAAGTGCACCAGAAATGTCAAACACACCACTGTCAAACGATCATAGCGAAGAAATAATCTTGAATAAGAAAGAGTCGATAAATGTCCTTCTCTGAAACATACGATGACTTTTGTAAAACTGCAGAGAGCTTATTACAAGTTATGCAAATGGAAGAACAGTACCTAAAAGATACACGACTTACCCAACTAGATTCGCTACTGCAAAAAAAATCTGAGCTGTTTAAAAGCAATCAACATTATGCTGATCAAATTCTTGATCCAACGTGTTGGAAGCAATTAATGCAATCACAACAGCAAAACGTAAACCAACTACTACAATCCGTTACAAATGCTATGAAACAAAATCTTGACCTATTAGATCTTTCAAGTCGCGGGAACAAGAAATTAATGGACCTATATTTTAATAAAGTAAAATTTAAGCCGGCATCTTACACAGCTTTTGGTAAATTGTTTGAAACCTCCTATGCACCAAGTTTGGGTGTGCAGCATATAGTATAGGAGGTCGCTATGGGTGAAATTTGGGGTTCAGGCGTTGGGTTAGCTTTAGCGGCGTTGCGACAACAAACTCGGGCAATGAAACGCTTAGAGATTGATATGGTGGCAATGGACCAGCCTGGTTTCACCAAAACGATTCAAGAAGCTTCTATTCATTATGCAGGCGGCAACGCAATTGGCATTACCGAAGGCACTCTTAAAGAAGTAACTGATCTTGGTGCAGAAAATCAATTACGCGGCATTGCCGCACAAGTAAATAGGAATAAAGAATTAGCAAAATATGTTGGCAATTATGAAAAAGCTTTTGGGCAAATGGGTGGAAGTAACGCTTTTATAACTAGTGGAAACAAAGTTGTAACAACTATCAACACTGTATGCAGTCATGGCGGAGATTCTCCGGCTAATAAAAGAGCTGTGCTTGATGCGATTGCTGAGCATACAAAGCAAATAAAAATAGTAGCTGATAAATTACAAAATTTGCGCATTTCAGCCTCACAGGAATTATCAGGTAAAATCCCTGAAATCAATAAATTATTATCTGACATTGCATCAGTCAATGCCAGTATGGCAGCACCAGGGTCGACACCTGACTCTAATATTTCGTACCAACGTCAACGTCGGGTGATGATAGATCAGCTATCTGAATACATGCAAATTAATGTAGAAGATAACGCCAATAGTGATTTTTTGATATACACACCAAAGGGCCGCGTGCTTGTGCAAGGCTCTTTAGCTGCAGAATTTATTTATACTCCCCCCCCTGCAATTGATGCCACTCAAAATTTTGGTGAGGGAACCATTACACTGCAATCGATTGCGGTTGACTCTACAGCCATGGAATCTCCATCTACTGGAATGAATGCTCTATCAGAAGACCCTAGTGACCCTAATTATTATGATAGAAAGCTAGAATCTTTTATTTTTGATGTTTCAAGTGATTTTGCAGATATGCAAGGTGGAGCGATATCAGGGCTTATTGCATTTTTGCAAGGAGATTCCGCAGTATTTAACCAGGCACTTGACTCTTACGCGGCAGGATTGCGTGATTCATTTAATGCGCTTCATAACCTAAGCTCATCAGTTCAGCCTCGCGCAACACTACAAGGCAGCGGTCCTGGTTACATTGGTGGCTCCAATTTGTCGGGGGAAGTAGCTATAACTGGCACCGGCACACTTAGAATCGCAGTAATTAATACCACAAGCAACTTAGCAACACTGAGCGCAGATATTGATCTAAGCGAGATAACAACAGATACCGATGGTTTGTGTGAATTAATTAACAGCAATTCAACGTTAACAGGTCATGTTACAGCAAGTATTGTTAATGGTTGTCTGCAAATTACCACAACTGACTCAGGCTGCGGCATAAGCCTGGGAAGTGTTTCTGGCT
>CAMDPB010000121.1 GCA_945903885.1 Candidatus Finniella inopinata | reverse complement strand
ATACCACAACCAACTTAGCAACACTAAGCGCAGATATCGATCTAAGCGAAGTAACAACAGATACCGATGGTTTGTGTGATTTAATTAACAGCAATTCAACGTTAACAGGTCATGTTACAGCAAGCATTGTTAACGGTTCTCTGCAAATTACCACAACTGACTCAGGCTGCGGCATAAGCCTGGGAAGTGTTTCTGGCTCAGAATTACCGACAATTTCGGTTCCTGAATCACCTGCATATGGATTTAGTGAATTTTTTCACCTAAATGATGTAGTTACAACAACTCCAGAATTTTGGCGTGGCGGCACAATTGCGGGATTAGCTTCTAGCCTCAGCGTTAATAGCTCAATGTTGAGTAACCCTGATTTTTTTTCAATTAATAAACTGCGAGATGATGCGCTTGGAACGACAGCACAAGCAGTATCAGGTGATCCAAGCATTGGTCGTGCATTTAGTGATTTATTTACTCGCACCAAGACTAGTTTTCAAACACAAACAGGGGGAACAATTTCCCAAACCTTGGAAGCTTTCTCATCAGGTTTAGTCAAAAAAGTTGCAAATGAATCCAGCTCCCTGCAAGCGGAAACGGAAGCGCAAACAGAAGCGTATAAACAACAAGAAATATTATTTTCGCAAGAATATGGAATGGACGAACAAGAAATCGCCATTCGTTCAATGCAAATTTCAAAAAGTCAGGATTTATACTTTTCTTTTCTCAATAACTACTGGCGAATGATGAGTCGCATCTCGGAGATGGGACAATGATTATTAACTACGCAGAGAAATTTTTTATAAACAACATAAAGGATTTTATATGAGCATAAATGGTTTAGATGTTATGGCAAGTAGATTGAGTGATGCTCATAAGATGAGTCTTAAACGTAGTGAAAGACTTGCATCTGGAGGGGCAGAAGCTCTTTGGTCCAGTAAAACTAGTACTCAAATTGATGTAAGCATTACAACCTCAAATAAAATCCAACGACTTGAAGGATTTGAAAGGGCTAACACTCTTGTTGAAAGTCGTTTAAAAACTCAGCTTTTAGCACTGGACGACTACATAAAATTGGCAAGGAGAGTTCAAACAGAATTCATGCCAGGTAGTCATACAATGGGGGGAGTAAAGCCAGGACTAGCAGCAATTCAAGAAGACATAAAAAATAGCTTTCTCACTATTGGCAATAAAATTGATTCAGTATCCGGAGAATACGCTATGGGAGGCGTGGCAACACAGAACCCGCCCATGAAAAATGTTACAGCCTTCTCTGCCTATACAGGATCATCAGCCGATTATAGCACTTCCGTATCTGGATCAATAACAGTTTACATAAATGATGAGGGAGACACGGTCAGTCTTTCAGGAAGCGATTTTGATTCAGAAATTGCAAATCTTTACCGTGCAATTATGAAACTTAGCGATTCAACCACAGGTGCTGATGCGGCCTCTGATCAAGCAAGTGCTTATGCCGCAGATGCACAAAAAGCACTTGTGTCAAAGTATTATCAGAAATTATCAGAACTAAATAAAGTCGAAGATCAAGAAGAAGAATTATCAAATTCAATTAAGCAAGCAATGACCTTGAGAGAAGAATTCGCTGAAGACAGTGTCGAAGAATTGTTAGCAGCACTCATGGCATCAAACGTTATGGAAGATATTTGTCAGCATTTGTTCACTCAAGAAAGTCGCAAAGCACAAAACGCAGCAGAAATATTAAAACGAGGATAATTAGATGCTTAAAGCAAGCACTTCAAATAAACTTAAACAACACATTTCAACAAAAATGGGACAACTTGAATACAGACATAAGGATATTTTTCTTTTCAAAAATGGAATTTATGGTTTTGAAAATCTAAAGGAATTTATAATCACATCACTACCCTATGAAGATACACCAAAAAATTACAAGTGTTTACAATCAGAAACAGAAAAGAACCTGACCTTAATTATAATGAATGTAATGGTTAACCCAAACGGTGCTAGCATTATTGATGCTGTAGATCTAGAAACTCATCTTCTCTCAAAAAATCTAGCGCTAAAAGATGTGGCTATATTTTTGGTCACATCAGTTTATAACGAAAGAGGTAAACAACGCGTTAGTGTCAACACCGCGGCTCCAATTATACTGCAACCCAGCACACAAGAAGGATGGCAATTCATTTTAGATAGCCCTGCTTATAATGTGAAACATTACGTGGTTTAGAGAATCAACTATTAATTGTGGTAGCAACAATCCCTTGTTTTGCCATCATGTCTGCTCGCTCATTGCCTTCTTCGCCATTATGAGCAGCAACCCATTCCCATTTAATTGGACGGTTTTGAGATAGAGCGTCTAATTCTTGCCAAAGATCCATATTTTTAACTGGGGTTTTATTAGCAGTTTTCCATCCATTTTTTTTCCAGCCTATGATCCAGTGACGAATACCGTCTTGAACATAGCGGCTATCAGTACGTAAAGTAATGGAAAGATCTTTGGGTATAGCCTTCAATGCCTCAATACAAGCAGTTAATTCCATACGGTTATTGGTCGTTTGAAGCTCTCCACCATTCCATTCGTGAGCTTTTCCATCGGCGTGCAACACAACCCCCCATCCTCCAGGCCCTGGGTTTCCACTACAAGCTCCGTCGGTATAAACAAGAACTGCAGTATTTTTGCTTAGGGAATTAAAAAAGTCCATTACTAATAACCTGTTTGCAATTGATCAATCAGCTGTTTAACCGTTGGCACAAATCCATTTGCATAAAATGAATCTTGTCCAAAACGGTAAGCCTGGTGACCAGCAAACATCAATTGATTTTCAATATCGTCGCTGTGGCTAATTTTTTGGAGTGTTTTTTGAATACAAAAAGATCTAGGATCAGCTTTTTTACCTGTGGACCATGTTTCATTTTGTGCCCAGTTACTAAATTTACATTCAGATAAGCACCCCATACAATTAATCTGGTCTGTCAAAATATCCCTAGAGTCTTCTGGTGATACGAAAATCAAGGTATTGTCTGGGGTTCGCATAGGAGTATTATACCCTTGTTGTACCCACTTATCAGCAGACTCTTTATCATGTTGAGCAAGATATACAAACCTGCCACGAGTCCCTACTGGAAATTGTTGTGTGTGTTCCCCAATGGGCTCAACGGAATAGGCTACCTGGCGTGCAGCTCTACCTTCTAGATTCTGCATAAAAGTATTACGCACCCCAGAAGAATAAAAACCTGTTGGGCTAAATCGATTTAAAAAGATATCACCTTCATTAAGGCTGACAAGTCTTTTCTTCCAGCTTGCCGAAATAGGGCTTTCCTGGGTTAAAAGTGGTCGAGTACCAAATTGAAATGAAATTGGACCTAGTTCCGGATTATTAATCCAGTCCGCCCATTCTGACAACCACCAAACACCACCCGCCATAAAAATAGGAGTCTCACCCAAACCAACATCTCGCATAGCTTTACGCAGCGCAATAACACGTGGCATAGGGTCTTCTGGCACAAGGGGATCTTCACTATTGGAAAGACCGTTATGTCCACCTGCCAGCCACGGATCTTCATATACTACTCCGCCTAATGATTCTGGAAAACGACTATAGGCACGTTTCCATAAAATATGAAACGCTCTAGCTGAAGAAACAATCGGATAATAGTACAATCCGTAACTTACACAGATTTCAGCCAACTTGAAGGGCATACCAGCACCACAAGTAACTCCGTGAACAAGACCTTTTGTTTGAGACAAAACTCCATGCAAAATAGGTTCAACTGCACCCATCTCCCAAAGAACATTCATGTGAATGCGCCCCTGACCATTACTACGCTCATGAGCAATACGTGCTTGAGTAATTCCGCCCCTAATAGAATAAGCTATTAATTCTTCATGACGCTCTCGACGAGTTTTCCCATGGTATACAACTGAGATAAGATTTCCATCCGCATCGTGTGCATCAGCATTGACTGCAGAAAACGTTCCGACTCCACCAGCAGCAGCCCAGGCTCCTGAACTTTCTCCGGTAGATATAGAAATGCCCTTTCCTCCTTCAACAAGAGGAAGAACTTCCTTACCCGATATGCGTATAGAATTCAATAAACTCACAAGACTGCTATAGTATAATCCATCTTGCTTTTTTAACCGGAATTTGACAAAAAGTCTATTCTTGCCCGATGAAATTTATTGATTTTCCTGTTACAAAAATCAGGAACTCCAGAAAATTAGATGTAAAATGGCAGCGGAAAAGATCATTAATGGAGTTCTGTTTCTTCAAAAAAGCTTCGATTCTTATTTTCTTAGTATGTCTAATCTATAATTAAGGGCTTCTAGCACATGCTTTCCTGAAATATTTTCACAAGCACCTAAGTCAGCAATCGTGCGTGATACACGCAATAAACGGTGATATCCTCGCGCCGATAAATTATAACGATTTATAGCCTGGCTT
>CAMDPB010000120.1 GCA_945903885.1 Candidatus Finniella inopinata | reverse complement strand
ATTTTAACAAACCGTCTCTTAGTGCTTTTTGAGCAGCTTGTTGAAACCGTATATCCATACAACTAAAAATTTCTAACCCTGAGGTTATGTTAAGTTGAGGCATTTCCTTAGCAAGAGCTTCCCGCAAAGAGGTTGTGTAATATCCATAGTTTATGGGGCTATTTTCTTCGTGGTGAAATTCAACTGGTTGCTTAGCTGCGGATAAGGCTTCTTCAGTGGAAATATAGCCCTGTTCTGAAAGTGCTTGAATGATAGCGTCTCGTCTAGTTTTAAGTTTTTGTGCATTTTTGGATAATTGTGCAGGGGCTTTCGGTAATGCAGCAAGCAATGATGCTTCGCTAATTGTAAGTTCTTCTACACTTTTTTTAAAATAGTTTAAGGATGCTGCCTGCAGACCATAAGATCCATTTCCTAAATAAATTTGATTTAAATAAAGTTCTAAAATTCGATCTTTGCTGAGCTGACGTTCTATTGAAAGGGTAGCAAAAGCTTCTCTAAACTTTCGTAAAAAACTCTTTTCATTACCTACTAAAAAGTTCTTAGTTACTTGTTGCGTAATTGTGGAGGCACCTACCAGATTTTGCTGAGATTTTTTATGTATAAGATTTTGAAAAAGGGCGCGTAAGATGCGCAAAGGGTCAATTCCTGGATGGTAATAAAAGTTCTTATCTTCAGCTACTAAAAACGCAGCAATTACTTTTTCCGGAATATTTTCAATTTTCAAATTAAGTCGGTGAGCAGGCGCAAACTCATGAAAAAGACGAAAATGTCGATCATAAACCCTTGTAAGTTCTGGGGCTTGGTAATCATTTAAAAAATCAGAATTAGGAAGCCCAGGTTTTAAGTGCCAGTAAATATATCCGATTGTTCCCGTTACGATTAGTCCTGTTAGAATCAGGAATATTCCCAGTTTTAAAAAAATTCTTACAAATGCATTGTACATCTACGGTGTTGCTTTGTTGAAAAGTGTGAAGAAATTCTTTGTTGTTGCCTCCGCAACTTCTTCAAGTGATACTTCCTTTAACTCAGCAACCAGTTTTGCCACAAAAAGTGTGAATGCTGGTTCATTACGGCGTCCACGATGTGGAATGGGTGCTAAAAAAGGTGAATCCGTTTCTACTAGTATTCTATCAAGTGGGGTGAATTTAACCGCTTCGCGTAGCTCTTCTGCTTTTTTGAAAGTGATAATTCCCGAGAATGATATGTACAGTCCGCGATCAAGGCCTTGTTTAGCAAATTCAGTTGAGCCGCTAAAGCAATGAAAAACTCCTTTTGCATTAGGATGTTCATCAAGGCATGAAAGTGTATCTGTATCTGCGTCGCGGGTGTGAATGATTACGGGTAAATCCAGCTCAATGCCTGTGTTTAAATGCATGTTAAAACAATCAATTTGAGCTTTTTCGTCACTATTGTTATAGTAATAGTCCAGCCCTGTTTCCCCCAAAGCAACAACTTTAGGGTGCTTTGCATGGGTTTTAAGTTGTTTGATAAGACTTGGATCGTTGTAATCCTTGCTGTCATGGGGATGAACCCCAACACTGCAAAAAATATTAGCGTTGGCTTCTGCAATGCGCTGTATATCAAGACTTTCTGACAAACGCGTATTGACGGTCAGCATGTAACTAATGCCTTGATCATGGGCATTTTTAATAACTTGATCTAAATCTTGTTTAAAATCTGGATAATTTAAGTGACAATGGCTATCAACAAGCATTAATGTTTAAAAATAAGATTTTCTTTAATCTAACTAAATTTGAAGAGTAGCGCTATGGCACAACAATATTTGTTTACGAGTGAATCTGTTTCTGCTGGGCATCCAGATAAAGTCTGTGACCAGATTTCTGACTTAATTGTTGATATGTACCTTGAGAAAGATCCTGAGGCTCGTCTTGCGATTGAAACTCTAGCAACTACAAACCGTGTTATTATTGCCGGTGAATACCGTTCAAAAATAGCTATTTCTGAAAGTGAAATAGAAAGCGCTATTCGTGAACTTGTTTGTGAAATTGGTTATGAACAAGAAGGATTCCACCATGAACGGGTTCAAATTTCTAATTATTTGCATGAGCAATCGGCTGATATTGCTCTAGGGGTTGATGCTTCTCATGATAAAGATGAAGGAGCCGGTGACCAGGGGATTATGTTTGGCTACGCTTGCGATGAAACAGAATCCTTTATGCCTGCTACTTTGTATTATTCTCACCGGATTTTGCAAAATTTACACAAAGCTCGGGTTGAAGAATTTTCGGATATATTGGGCCCTGATGCAAAATCTCAAGTAACGCTTTTGTATCAAGATGGAAAACCCATCCGAGCGCACAAGGTGTTACTATCTACTCAACATGCAGCAGACGTTTCACTGGAAAAAATTCGTGAAATTGCATTGCCTATTTTAGAAAATAGTTTGCCAAAAGGATGGATGCCGGCGAAAGAAGATATTTTGATAAACCCCACAGGAAGATTTGTTATTGGTGGTCCAGATGGTGATACAGGCCTGACTGGCAGGAAAATTATTGTTGATACTTACGGTGGCGCAGCTCCTCATGGGGGAGGGGCTTTTTCAGGAAAAGACCCAACAAAAGTTGATAGATCAGGTGCTTACATGATGCGTTATTTGGCAAAAAATATTGTGGCATCTGGTTTGGCAGAGCGTTGCACGTGCCAGGTTGCTTACTCTATTGGCCTTGCAAAGCCATTGTCGTTATGCCTTACGACGCACCGCACAGGAAAAGTAGATGATCAGGAAATTTTAGAGTGGGCATTGAAAAATGTTGATTTGCGTCCACAAGCTATTCGTGAACGCTTAAATTTAAATAGTCCTATCTATTTACGCACAGCTTCTTATGGACATTTTGGTCGTTCCCCACAAGAAGATGGTGGATTTTCCTGGGAAAAGACTGATTTGACAGGTCAGCTGGAGAAATTACTTTCTAAATAGTAATATTAAATCCAGCGGCCTTTGCGTCATCGTAAAAAATTTGCACGGTTTCTAGGCTGAATTTAGTTAAGTCTTTTCCGTTTAAACTTAGCTTATTTAAAATATCAGGAGTGGCTGTAATAATGTCGCAGTCCACTTCATCTGCTTGAAATACATTTAACACTTCTCGTGGACTTGCCCATAACAATTCGCAACCTGCACACTTTTTTGTAAGTTCTTTTGATTGTTTCATAATAGGCATTGGGTCAATACCTGTATCGGCAATTCTACCGGCAAACACTGATACAATTGACGGAATATTATTTTGCAAGTTCTCCATAACAGCTTTAACTTGTTCAACCGTAAAAATAGCCGTGACATTTAATTTTACGCCTTTTTGAGAAAGCTCTTTTATAACCTTGGCTGTCGATTCGCCCTTGGTGTTTGTCACAGGGATTTTTACATAAACATTTTTTCCCCAAGAATCTATTTCAAGTCCTTGGTCAAGCATGCCTTGATGATCATCTGCAAAAATTTCAAACGAAATTGGCTTGCTATCTGTAAGTTTTAAGGCTTTAAGAGCAAATTCCTTATAGTCTGTTGTGCCAGACTTTCGCATAAGGCTTGGGTTTGTGGTGAATCCTTTGATCCAATCAAACTGTGCCATTTTTTCAATGACTCTTAAATCTGCCCCATCAACATAAAGTTGGACTTTTAAACTTGCTTGCATGAAATTTTAATTTTTTGATTTACCAAGTAAAAATTTAGCACAATTAGAGAATTATTAAAATTGCTGCGGAAGCTGCGATGTCGGAATGAAAAAAGAAATGAGAGGAAGGATCCTCTCATCTATTAGATGTATTGAATTTTCTTAATATCGTAGCCTTTACCGCCGTTAGGAGTAACTACTTCAACAGAAGTATTTACAGTTTTCCCAATAAGGGCACGCGCTAAAGGCGAAGTGATTGATAGTAAACCTTTTTTAATGTCTGATTCATCGCTGCCAACAATTTGGTATGTTACTATCTCATCGCTGTCATCGTCATGCAATGTTACGGTTGCGCCAAATTTAATATGATCGCCTGTAATTTTTGAAGGTTCAATAACATCTGCGCGTGTTACTTTGTCTTCCAATTCAGATATTCTGCCTTCAATGAAGCCTTGTCGTTCGCGTGCTGCATGATATTCAGCATTTTCAGAAAGATCACCATGTTCGCGTGCATCTGCAATAGCTTTAATGACAGAAGGGCGTTCTATATTCTTTAGATGGGTTAATTCTTGCTCAAGGGCGATATATCCTTGTTGTGTCATTGGTATTTTCTTTTCCATAGCAACCTTATTTTTTGCTTATATAAGTAAGAATTATAGCAGAAGGGGTCCTGTATAATTAAGGTATAATTTTTATTTTTCAGATGTTAATATTTTTTTATGGCATAAATGCAACAACCTTAAACTTACTATTTGTGTTTTACATATGGTATTGGGTCTGTTACCCAATTACTCATCTCAAAATTTTCGCTGGGTAAAATTAAAGCGGCGTACACAGCTGCATTTTCAAGAACGCGGTTTACATAATTTC
>CAMDPB010000119.1 GCA_945903885.1 Candidatus Finniella inopinata | reverse complement strand
ACACCTAAGGTTTCTCCACGTTTTAAGGAAAGAGAAACTTTATTCACCGCAATTTTAGGAGGAAGCTTTTTAAAGCTAAATAGTGACTTATTTTCAAAAGCGACTTTCATGTCAGTTGCTTGCAATATGGTTTCGGCATTTTTTGCAAGAGGTTTGGGCGTGCCTTTGGGTTCACAGGCAATAAGCCTCTGCGTGTATTCGTGTTTCGGATTGCCGAAAACTTCTGAAGTATTGCCAGATTCAACAATTTTACCGTGATTCATTACAGCCACTTGATGGGCCAAATGCTTAACCATGCTTAAATCATGACTGATAAGCAACATTGACATACCAAGGTCTGCTTGAAGTTTTTGAAGCAGCTTAATAATGCCAGCTTGAATGGTTACATCTAACGCTGTGGTTGGTTCGTCCGCAATTAGTAAATCTGGACCGCACGCAAGTGCCATAGCAATCATCACCCGTTGGCGTTGCCCGCCCGATAATTGGTGTGGAAATGCTTCTAAACGGCTTAACCCTTCATGGAATTCTACCAGTTCAAGAAGTTCTTTAACCCGCTCCATTGCTTGAGCTTTTGAATAGCCCAAATGCAAGCGAACTGTTTCGGCAATCTGCTTACTAATAGTGTGCAATGGGTTTAGGGCCGTCATTGGTTCTTGAAAAATCATACCAATGCGACGTCCACGAACACCGCGTAATTGCTTATCAGAAAATTTTAAAAGGTCTTGGTCATCAAAAAATATTTCACCAGTAGGGTTACTAGCCATAGGGTATGGCAATAATTTTAAAATGGAAAAAGCAGTGACTGATTTTCCCGAACCACTTTCACCAACCAATGCCAACGTTTCCTTTGGTTTTATGGTGAAGCTAACGCCTTGCACAGCGTCCACCACTGGACGCCCTGGTGGGGCGAATCGAACAGAAAGATTTTTTACATTAAGCAATGACATGGAAGAACTATGCCACAAAAGTTAGGAGCAACCAAAAAGATTTTTGAATTTCAATGTTTAAAGTCGTGAAAAATTCCGTTTTTCCTATAGCGGCAAAGTGTGTTCATTTGCTGAGTTAATGACTGAAAACTGAAAGGCTATTCTAAAAACACACTACATTCAGGTGTCCAAGGCTCAGCACAGGTAACGTATAGTTGCAAAACTTCAGTATTAGAAGAATTTGTTACCTTGTGATGCGCACCAGTAGGAATTGCAATAAGATCCCCTTGTCCAAGGGCAACATCAACTCCATCAACAGTGACAAGTGCTTGCCCAGCTAGCACAAAATACGTTTCTTCAACTTCAGGATGGAAGTGATTTTTTGAACTTTTTCCTGGATCAATATCAACAATTGCAATGCAGTGTTTGTGAATATTGCCGTCAATAGGCCCCGCGAGTTCATATATCCGCTCACCATAACCTGTGTCACGCGGAACAACGTTTGTTTTATTAACAACATAAGGGGTTTTGTTTGTAGCTTTTTGGCATGCTGTATTCATAATGCTTTCTCCTTAAAAAATATCAGTCAGCTTTGAACTTTAAAATTTTGCCAACGCAAGCACAAGTTTTGTTGGTTCATGCTCACAATTCACTGCAGCGTTAAAGTTTCTTGCCCAGTTGTAAATAAGCATTCCAAGGGAGTGACGGCTTGAAGGCACATCAACACGTCCACTTACAGCGTCTTGAGTTTCTTTTGAAATATAACATTTTTCACCAGACGCTGTTACATTGCCCTGGTCAGCATCAATGATAAGCTTCCCTCCACGTGGAAGACTTTCCAAACAAACCAGAGCAAGTGCTAGAATTAGCCGAACGTATTCGCCTTGGTAATCTTCTGCATGAACGAAAGTAACCTCAGTTGATTTTAGTTTCGCCATTGCACGTATTGCAGTTGCAGCATCGGAATAGGTAGGAGATTGGGCGCTTCCAGTTACCATTAATCGCCAATAACTAATGCGCTGAGATAATGTTTCAATGCTCAATTCAACAAGTTCTGCTGATTCTGGCAGAGCATTTTTAATATCATCCATGCATAAAGTTAAAGCCCCTAAAGGAGCAGCGATATCATGTAAAATTTTAGCATAAAGTAGTTGAGCTTCATTTGTTAAGTATGGATTCGACATAGCACAAACAATCCTGGTGGCTGGGGCTAAAGTTGTTTTTTACCCACCATTGGTGGGCGCGTTGCAGATAGTTTCCAACAATTGGACCAGGTTGGCAACCAAGTTTTAGAATGTCCTTTCCTGCAAGCGGAAAAACAGGATTTGGGATGCCCCAAAAAGTTTGAGTAAAAATTTCGTCAGCGTTTTTGTTGTATTTGCACGCCCAGTACAGCACAAGTTCCTTGGCGCTTTCAGCATACTGCAGGTAGCTTAGGCGGAAATCATGATCAATGGTTAAGGCGCTAGCAGATTCTAACCATTCTTGCTGTGATTGATTCAAGCTTAATCTATGCACCAAATGTTCAATGTGAATGGTTGGCAACAGAAGAATTGTTAACAGCAGCGGATCACTTCCCTTATAGATTTTGCAGCTCTCTATGTTAAGTTTTCCACCGAATAAGGTACTATCAATATTGTTAGCTTCAATAGCCTTCAGAACTTTTAGAATGTTTTGTCCAAATAGCATTTTTGACCATTCGGACCAAACTCGATTACCTGATAAATACCGAAGTCCTTCTTGATGATCTGCGCAAGCCTTAAGCCCTTCCCGGCTTAGTTCATTCGCGTAAATACTTGAAAAACGAAAAAAGCGCAAAATTCGCAAATAGTCTTCTTGAACCCGGTCATTAGCATTGCCAATAAATTTGACCACGTGCTGTTCTATATCTTTTTGCCCGTCGAAAAAATCAACAATTCCAGCTTCATTCCAGTACAAAGCATTGATAGTGAAATCTCGGCGTTTGGCATCCTCTGCTATATCCGTTGTAAACGTAATGTTTGTATGTCTACCATCGGGGTTAACATCTTTGCGGAGGGTAGTAATTTCAATCCACAAATTTTCGTAGTTAACGCGGACACAGCCAAATTTTTGTCCTTTTAGATCAAGTTCAAATTTTTTTTGAAAAAAGGAAATAATATCTGCAGGATGAGCTGTGGTCGCGATATCGTAATCCGTGAAAGATTTTCCAATTAATAAATCTCGCACACATCCACCAACAAACCAGCCATTAAAACCAGCTTGTTGTAGTTTTTGCAGTATGTGCTTTGCACGATCATCAAAAAGGAATTGCTTCATGATATCTCCTCGATCATCAATTTAGCTCGGTTTTATTTTCCATGTAGCTTGGGTTTTAACATATTTTTTGTTAAAGTTTAAATAATTAACGCAATTAAGGGTTTTATGCGGCTTTGGGGTTGGATTTTTCTTGCATTATTAACACTATGTGGTTGCTCATCTGTGTCAGATACAAAAAAAGAAAATGCAGAAGACGATGAATTTACTCTTCATGAGCCTGACCCGCTGGAGATGTTTAACCGTTATGTATATGGTTTTAACCGCATATTAGACGCCGCAATTATTAAACCAGTCGCAATTGCTTATGATTTGGGAACTCCTGAAAATGTTAAATATTGCACTAGAAGTTTCATTAAAAACATCTATGGCCCCATTAATTTAGTAAACTATACCCTTCAAGGCAGAATTGAGAAATCCACAACAACAGCGTTGAGGTTTATTTTAAATACAACTTTTGGGTTATTTGGTTTATTGGATTTTGCAGAATTCATTGGCATAAAAGAGGAGCCAACTAGCTTTAACGAAACCCTTGCAACCTGGGGAGTTGAAGCTGGTCCCTACATTATGTTGCCAGTTCTTGGACCAACAACATTTAGAGGAGCATTTGGCTATGCATTTGACTGGTTTGCCAATCCCATTCGCTACTTTGCTGCTCATTCAAAAAGCCATCATAATAATCATCATCAATTTCAAAATTGGCTGTGGGTCGTTACTGCTATGGATATTATCAATATTCGTACTGGCCTACTTAACAGCCTGGATGACATCTACGAGACATCCGAAGATTCTTATGTTACGATTCGGAGCATGATTTTTCAGCGTCAACAAAAATTAGAAAATCGGCTGAAATAAGGAGTAAGCAAATGGTAAAGAGAGTTGGTGTTTTAACCAGTGGCGGAGATTGTTCTGGTTTAAACGCCACAATTCGGGCGATTACATTGCGAGCTATTCAGCATTATGGCTGGGAAGTTTTTGGGATTTCAAAAGGAACAAGTGGTTTAATTCGCAGACCGATGGAATATACCCCCCTAACCCTTTCAAATTGTGATCAAGGTATGTTACGTTCTGCGGGAACAATTTTAGGAAGTACCACAAAAGAAAATCCATTTTTTTTCCCATCAGGTGATGGTTTAAAAATAGACCGATCGGATGACGCAATTGCTGGCTATCATGACCTAAAACTAGATGCCATTATTGCTATTGGTGGTGACGGCAGCATGCGCATTAATAGCAAACTTGCAAAAAAAGGCGGCATCAATCTGGTATGTATCCCAAAAACAATTGACAATGACCTTG
>CAMDPB010000118.1 GCA_945903885.1 Candidatus Finniella inopinata | reverse complement strand
ATGTTGAACAGTATCCTGCCTTTCTACCCATGCTAAAAGCAGTGGCCATATACCCTAAAACCCCAACATTTTTTGAAGCCGATTTAACCATAGGGGTTGGGGCATTTGATAAAACCTACAGATCAGAAGTATTTGTTTTTGATGATGCTGTTGAGGCAAAAGCCAAAACAGATGGCACCTTCAAGTTTTTAGAATCCCGCTGGCATTTCACAAATTATGAAAACAATCGGTGCTTAGTCAATTTCACTCTTGATTTCAAATTGCAATCAGCTTTATTACAGATAACTGTTGGGAAATTATTAGACAATGCAGCCCAAACAATGATGACAGCATTTGAACAACGAGCAGCTAGATTATGGCAACAACCAGAAAATGATTATGACGGTTAAGCTGGAGTATAGTTTTTATGCTCTAGAAGACTGTTTTTCTAGCGCCATTAGCACAAAGCAACATACATTTGCTGAAGGGCTCGTTGCCTATATAGGTGGCGTTGATGAAGCTAAATTTAATGTATTTTTGCAACGACAACCACACCCACAACCAGAACAACTAATAAGTGACGTTAAAGAATTTTTCAAAAAGAACGACATTTCCAGTTGGGCTTACGTTGTGCCAAGCAACCTTGGTACGCCAACGCTGCAAAATGCAATAAAAACTCATGGTCTGCATTTTGACGAGGCAGGCACTGCTATGTGTTGCGCACTAAGCACTTCTGTGCAAAGCGCTATTGAACCTGAAGTTCCATTAATTATTCAATCAGCCGATGTGAATAAAACCGGTTGGCTTCAAATTATGAAAGATGCCTTTGGCGGAACAGATGAAACAAATGCGCAGTACGCCCAAGCGCTGGACCGTGCAAAAGCAAAAGGCACAAATATGCTGCACTTTTTAGGCACCCAAGAAGGCGAACCCATTTGCGCCATTACCCTAACCTTCTTACATGATGGCGTTCGCATTGATAATGTTTCAACCACCCCAACCCACCAGCGATTAGGCTATAGTACGCAGATGGTGCAATTTTCCATGAATTTAGCCCATATACTGGGCTATAAATATTGTGTGCTCGAAGCATCAGCCGATGGTTTGAGTATGTATCAACGCCTAGGATTTGGTGAAATTTTCACTAATCATGTTTATAGTTATACTTCTTAAACCTTATGAATAACCGTAGTAACCACACCCCAAATTCGAAAATCCATTTCTTGAGTTACTAGAATATCAGGGTATTTGGGATTTTCAGCCATTAGCACAACATCATTGCCACGTGCAAAAAAGCGTTTCACGGTCAGTTCACCATCAACCACGGCTATAACAATGCAGCTGTCCTTGCAGGTAAGTGAACGGTCAACCACAAGCACGTCACCGTCATGAATGCCAGCACCTATCATGGAATCACCGCTCACGCGCACAAAAAATGTTGCAGCGGGGTGCTGCACCAAATGCTGATTTAAATCGAGCTTCATTTCTAAATGATCATCAGCAGGAGAAGGAAAACCCGCAGAAACTTTGTTGGAAAACAATGGTAATGGCATTGATGGCAGATCAAGGCTTTGCCAATCAAAAGCTTCACGGATGCTGGAAAGCGTTGAGCTTAATTGAATTTTTTCAGTCTTCATAAGCAGTTCCTTTACAGTTGGCACCAGTGATTTGGGTATACGCACAGGAATGGTTTGCTCACCAAATTTACTTGAGTTTGGTTTGCGACCGGCGCCTTTACGAAGTCCACCTCGGGTCATGGGTAATGCTTTTGATTATTGTTACAAGAATCATAAGTTGTTTGTGATGGGGACGCAAGAAAATAAAATTGCTTTTTCCCCTTGAATATATTTACGCGAATAGCTACATAATCTCTACATAGATAAACATATTGGGCTTTAATGGTTTTCAAAAAAATTGGATTGTTTTTAATAGTTTCAATAACTGTTGCAATAATAGTATGTGGTCATTTTTTCACAAATAAAACAGATACTGAATTACAAATAAGCGACCATATTAGACTTGGATTTGGTAAAGAAGGAACAGTTTCAATACCAGTAGCATTGATTCCTGCTGAAGAAGTGCCCCATTATCAAAGTTTGCTTAAAGGAAAAACAAAAGCTCAGGTTACAGAATTAGTTGATTTAGTAAGACTTTCTATTTCGAAAGCAATAATTTCATCTACTGATTTTTTAAAATTCATGCGATTGGCAGATTACTTAACAGCTAATTTTAGTTCTGAAGCAAAAGATCTTTTTTCCTTAATCCCCCCACAAAACAACTACGATGTTCTTGAAAACGCAATAAGAACACACCTTGCTTATCCTGGCCTTGATTTTCCTGAAGGAAAAATTCTCCGACTACCAATCACAGGTTTTTCTTCACCAGAAGAAGCAGAAACGTATAGAGTATTTTTTGAAAAAAGACTTTTTGAGGAATCAAAAGCTTTGGTTGGTTTCGCGCAAGGCTTTTTTAAAGAAAAACCTATTGCTGCCCCAGACTTTTTGAAACTTATGAAAATTGCCGATCGTTTTGAAACCCTTGAACAAGCAGGCAAGGCTATTTCAGCAATAGAGGAAGGAAAAAGAAATCCTGACAGTCTAGCAGAGATTTTTGGATTTGATTTATCTTGTCTGACCCTTAAATTTCCTGGAAAAGGAAATGTTGATATACCAGTAGCAACGTTTAAATCTGAAGAATTTGATATGGTGCATAATTTATTTAGAGGTAAAACAAAAGAAAAAGTAGCTCCATTAATGGACTTAGTAAAAAGTGTTCTTACACAAAAAATTATTCCATCCTCTGCATTCTTGAAGTTTATGCAGATTGCCTTTCATTATGAAACTATTGAAGAAGCACGTGCTGCATTTTCTAGGGTTACATCAGCACAAATAGACAATAATCCAGATACGCTTGCAGCAGCCCTTGGATTGAGGTTTAGTTCAGAAGGCGTAGTACAAAACGCATAAAAAAGCCTGCTTACGCAGGCTTAAATAACTATAAGAATAGTGCACAGCCCCTAGAACAGGTCTTTTATTTTTGCAAAAAAGCCAGAAGACTCTGGGCTGTTTTTCTCACCCTTACCTATTTCTGCGAATTCTTCCATAAGCTCGCGCTGTTTTTTACTAAGACTAACCGGGGTTTCAACTTTTGCTTCAATAATCATGTCACCACGACCTGTTGCACGCAGAATGCTCATACCCTTAGATTTCAAGCGAAACTGTTGCCCTGGTTGGGTTCCAGCTGGAATTTTGACCGAAGCTTGTCCGCCATCGATAGTAGGAACATCAATTTCACCACCCAAAACGGCGGTAACCATTTGAATAGGCACTTTGCATAAAATATCAGCACCCTGACGCTTAAATAGTGCATGGGCTTTGATATTTAAAAATACGTATAAATCTCCGCTAGGAGCACCGCGTAAACCAGCTTCACCTTCATGGGTAACGCGAATACGTGTACCTTCTTCAACTCCTGGTGGAATTTTAACTTCTAAATTTTTTTCTTTGCGAACTCGTCCACTGCCATTACAAGGCCTGCAAGGCTTCGCAATGGTTTGACCTGCCCCGCCACAGGTTGCGCAAGGGCGTTCAATGGTGAAAAAACCTTGTTGATAACGGGTCTTGCCACGTCCATGACAAGCAGTACAGTTTGTAGGGCGTGAACCAGCCTCTCCGCCACTACCCTTACAACTTGTACAGCATATAAGTGTTGTAAATTTCACGGTCGCATTTTTTCCTTTGAAAGCGTCTTCTAAAGTAATGTCCATATTATAGCGAACATCGGCACCTGCGTGGTTTGCTTGGCCTCCTCCAGAAAAAGACCCACCAAACATTTCGTCGATAATATCGGCAAAAGATCCACCAAAACCACCTGAAAAACCTGGATGCCCTCCTCCTCCGCCACCACCTTGTTGTTGCTGCTGAGTGAAAGCTGCATGACCGTAACGGTCATAAGCTGCGCGTTTTTGAGCATCTAATAAGACTTCGTACGCTTCGGTGGCATCGCGGAATTTTGCTTCCGATTTTTTGTCCCCTGGGTTTTTATCAGGGTGATATTTCATAGCAAGTTTGCGATACGCTTTTTTAATTTCGTCATCGGTTGAGCTTTGCGTAACGCCCAATGTTTCGTAATAATCTTTTGCCATGAATTTATCCTTCTGATCAGATTGACTATAGTAATCAAAAATTTGAAAAAAATGAAGGATCTTGTTTAATACCTTTTAAATCTGCATCAACACTCATATTTTTAATGCTTAAAATTTAAAATATAGTTGACTAAAATGCCATGCATATGGTTTTTTTAATAGTATAGTTACCTTACCAAAGTTTTTATGAGGTGTTTTTTATTATTTTGTTTCAATTTGTGTGCCGCTATTCATTGCACAGATGAAATACCGAAACCTATTTGTGCAAAACGCTCTTTTGCTTGCATAAGCAGTGAATTTTCCGAAAAAATTACAGATATGCCTTACCGATTAAGGTACTACCTTGCTCAACTGAAAGGAATTCAGTTGCTGCTTGAAAAATTAAAGACAACCTCAACGTTAGACATAGGCGGTATTAGAGAGCCCCTAGCA
>CAMDPB010000117.1 GCA_945903885.1 Candidatus Finniella inopinata | reverse complement strand
CTTTTTGTAAACGTGTCTATATCAGATTTTTTTAATAAATCATTAAAAGGTGTTTTATTAGCTTCTTTTTCTTTAGGGAAATAGTTTTCTAAATTAATATTAGAACGAAACTCTTGAGAACCTATTACACTTGCATTACCTAGCATTTTTATATTCCTTACATTGATTTTATTAAATTAGGGCCATTAAAGTGCATTCGAGATGGATCAATGGTATACCCTTGGTTGGTGATATTATTCATAAACACTTCGCGATGCTGGGCAAAAAGTGTAACAATCTGGGCATTTGACCCCGAAAACATTACTCTTACTGCTCCCTTAACTCCATCTTGGCCCATTGTCTTACGATCGAAACGCATGTGAATGTCAACAATGCCTTCTGGGTGCTTAAGTGGTACTGTGATGTGAGGGTGTTGAGCATTCAACTGCTGCTGAAATTTCTCTTTTACATCACGAAGCACATCAATTTCTTCTCTGCGTAGCAAACTTGCATGTTCACTGTGTGAGACAGCATTTGTTTTTGTGGGGGCCTTTGATTTTTGATTTGTTTCATTGAATCCATGAGAATCATTTTCTCTATTTTCATGTTGTGACTGTGCATGTACTGCGCCCACTAAACCCATTGAGGCTTTATCAATGGTTGAAGACGCTAAAGTAATCAGCGGGTCTGTCGCCATACGAGAACCATATCCCTTGTCTGCTATATGCCTTGCGGGCTGAACAACGGGAGCAGAATTTAAAATTTCTAAAAGTCTAGGCGTATCGGTTAAAGGAAGTCGATTATTTTTGTCCAAATGAGTTGATTCAAACTTTGTTTCAGGTGAGGGTTTTGATTTGCGTCCCTCAAGACTTTTTTGTAAAGAACCATCTTCAGGTCCAAAACGGTGATTTTGCATTGTTGCTGCCATTTTTGTGGCATCAGAAATTTTTTCGTTAATTTGTGATGTAGAGCTTGCTAAAAAAGAATTAAAATCTTCATGAACAGGTGCGCGAATGCCATCACTTTTAATCTGAGATAAGAATCTTAAATCAGGTGATACATACTTTACCGTAGTATCTTTTTCAGTTGGGTTTCTATGAATACGAGCAAGGGTTTGTGATTTCGCTCCATGAAGCGATACAGTTTGCACCATAATCTAACCCTTGTTTTTTGCTTTACTATAAGGTTTGCAAGGGATGTGCCAGAGCAATAAAAAAGCCCCACTCAAGGCAGGGCTTTTTAAATAAAAGAAAATTTCTTACGAAATTACTTGTTCTTTTTTTCTTCAGCTGATGATTTGTTGCTATTTTTTGGTTTTTTTTCTGAATTAGCATTATCAGTTGATTTTTCAGCTTCTACTGGAGCAGCAGCTTCTACAGGAGCAGTAGCTTCTACTGGAGCATTAGCTTCTACTGGAGCATTAGCTTCTACTGGAGCAGTAGCTTCTACTGGAGCAGTAGCTTCTGGAGCAGTAGCTTCTGGAGCAGCACCATCAGTTGATTTAGTAGCTGCTGGAGTAGTAGCATCAACTTTAACTTCTTTAACTTCTGTTGTTTTAGATTCAGCAGCTGTTTTAGATTCAGCTTTAGATTCAGCAGCAATAAGAGCAGCTGTAGTAACGATAGCAAGAAGAGCTTGCTTTAACATGGTATTCTCCTTAAATTGAATTTTGATAAAAAACTTACAGCGTCATTGTATTGATCGTAAGGTTCACTGACAAGGGGTATTATGTATTTTTTTTTCATTTATGCAACACATTCTACTCAAGATCACAGCAAAGCTTTGTCTGCATTGCATTCCAATGATGTGTCTTTCTGGGTACAGTCTCAACGTCAAGCTCAAGGGCGAGGCCAACGCGGACGAAAGTGGGAGAGTATATCAGGAAATTTGTTTCTAACTTGCTGTTTTCCGCGCAGAAAAAATTTTTCCCCCGGGCAACTTTCAATTTCAATAGGTGTTTCACTGGCAGAGATTTTAAAATTATTTTTGCCAAAACAGCATGTTGAACTAAAATGGCCGAATGATGTTTTGCTTAACCACAAAAAGTGCGGAGGTGTTCTTATTGAAGCAGATGATAACATTTATATAGGAATTGGCGTAAATATTACTTCGCATCCTGATAATACACAGATGCCAGCCACTCACCTGCAAGCTTATGAGCCTATTGACATAAATTCCTTAATCATAAAAATTATTGATGCTATTCCGAATTTTGAAGGGCTAGAAAACTTTGAGCGAATGCGGCATCAGTGGTGGTCATTTGCTAAAAATAGCTTGCCCTATTGGAGTCTGCGCGAACCTGTCAATGGAACCATTTGCGGGATTGATGAGTATGGTCAATTGTTAATACAGTTAGAAAACGGTGAGCTTACTAAAAGACACCAGACTTTTTGTGAGTGAGATTTTTTAAGTATTTAGGTCAAAGTAGCTTAGTTAAATGCCGATAAAAAATTCTGCCCTCCTACTTGTAGTATAGAGAATTCTCGACCAAACTAATTCTTACTTAATAGTTTAAAGAAGGATTGAGGAATTTTGTGGAAGATATTAGTATCTGGCAGTCCAAATTTAAGTCTTGCCTTTATTCAGATAGACTGTTGAGCAAAATTCTTTTCCAAAATAAGACGATCGACCCACCTGCGGACATTAACGAAGTTAAAAAAGCTATTTATTACGCTAAAAAGTACCATGGAGATCAGTTTAGAAAATCAGGAGAGCCTTACTACTCTCATCCATTAGAGGTTGCTTATAAAGTCTCTGATTATCTCTTTAAAACGAATACAATAGTCGTGAGCATACTCCATGATACAATTGAAGACACAGCGCTCAACTTTAGCATGATTGAGTCCATTTTTGATAAGGAGATCGCTACTCAGGTTGATGATTTAACCAGAATTAAAGCAGATCGAAAAATCAGCGCTGCTGAGTTGATTGAAAAGTTGTGGACTGAAAAGAAGTACGATCTTGTTCTTGTCAAGCTGTTTGATAGGCTGCATAACATACAAACTATTGGAGCGATGGCGCCTAAAAAAGCACAAAAGACCATTGATGAAACTTTAAAATATTTTTTAGTTTTAAGTGAAATGATGAATTTACCAAATCTCTGCGACTACCTATATGGTGAGTGTTATAAAGCCAATGTAAACTCAGGGTTAGTTACAGGAGGCGACTGTGTTTTTGATAAACAATTTAAGCTTCCAGATCTTCCAACTTTTGAAAATGCAACAAACTCATAAAAAAACCAATGCCAACAGGTATAAATATACAAAACAGTCCCCAATACCCTAAATGAGCAGTGGTATACACCAATCCGAATGATGTTACTAAGTATGTAAGTAATTTTGCAACTGCACTTAAAAAACTTGTGTAGGTGAATCTTTTAAATATTGGAAAATATTTATAAAATATGGGCGTTGCTGGTATATGGTCAAATACGAACATAGCTGCTAAGCACTGAAAAATTAAAATAGAAGTTGAATTCGGTGCATAGCTTAAGGTGATTGGAAAAAAGAATAAGGTTATAAAAAATAAATAAAATTTTGCCCTAAGAATTTTAAAGGGGTGAATCTTAAGGCTCAAATAAGCAAGGCCTATTATCGCAAATAAATCTATTATTGATACCCAGAAATTTTGACCAATAACTTCGGCCGATGTAAATCCACATTCTTGTTTTAGGACGTCCCCGCAATAAATGTAGATAAAATAAAAACAAGGAGGTCTAGCACACTGAATAAGGAAATATGAAACAGAAGTTAATACAGAAGGTTTCTCATTAAGATAGTCTTCATTTACTTCGTCCATCGCTATTAAGTTATCCTCTAGTCTGTTTTTTAGCTTATTTTTTTTGTTTGTAAATTCATCAGCTTCTTTCAAGCTTGTTCTTGCTGCAGTTCCAACCAAAGCAATGCCCGCACCAACCAAAAAAGCAATTCGCCAGCTGGAGGAATCACCATAAATATTTGTGTTGGTAAAAATTGACGCAACACCCAATGCGGCAGTTGTTCCTAATGCTGAAAATACTGTTATTAAAGTTACCAGTGAATATTGAAGAGGTGGTTTTGAGCTTTCAGTTAAATAGATTTCTGCCCCGCGTGCTTCTGCTGTTGCTGCCATGCCTTGCACTGCGCGACAAGCAGTAATCACCCAAGATGCAGTTATTCCTATTTGAGCGTAAGTTGGGAGACTAGCTATAATAGCGCACGATATGGCCATTAAAAAGGTAGTCATAATTACCACTACCTTTCTGCCTAAATAGTCTCCTATATACCCGAACAAAAGTGCTCCAAATGGCCTGAAAAAATAAGTAGAGCAAAAAGAAAATGCAGATAGCAATGAAGCCGTGAAAGCGTCTACTTTTGGAAAAAACAAGTCATTTAGCAAAAAAGCCATATGTACGTATAACATTAGGTCAAAATACTCAAGAAACGTACCAACAGAAAGCAATCCAACTGCTTCTCTTTGACTTGTCGTTAATTTTGTTTGGGTTTTTTTCATTTTTTTCTAATCTGCGCACGTTACAAACGTACTATGAAAGATTGGTGAAATTCGCGCATGTGTCAAGATAGTTTGTGGAGTTCTATTGAAAATTCTTGTG
>CAMDPB010000116.1 GCA_945903885.1 Candidatus Finniella inopinata | reverse complement strand
ACTCAAGAAACGTACCAACAGAAAGCAATCCAACGGCTTCTCTTTGACTTGTCGTTAATTTTGTTTGAGTTTCCTTCATTTTCTCTGATCTGTGTGCGTTATAAACGTATTGATTTGTCGTTAATTTTGTTTGGGTTTCTTTCATTTTTTTCTAATCTGCGTACGTTATAAACGTACTATGAAAGATTGGTGAAATTCGCGCATGTGTCAAGATAGTTTGTGGAGTTCTATTGAAAATTCTTGTGATGCTGTATGATATGTTGTAGGTATAAGTATAACCTTTAAACTTTATACTATGGCAAAAGAAGATCTTATCGAATTCACAGGCGTTGTTACCGAACTCCTTCCTAATGCGACCTTTCGCGTAAAATTAGACAATGACCACATTATTTTGGCGCATACATCTGGCAAGATGAGGAAAAATCGAATCCGTGTGCTAATGGGTGATAAGGTTACTGTTGAAATGACACCTTATGACCTTACAAAAGGGCGCATTACTTTCCGTCAAAAATAGTAAATTAGCCCTCACTAAAAATCCCGGATTGAGCCCGGGATTAAAGATTTTAGTCTAAAAAATTAAGAGTTTTTTGAATTTACTCAGTGGCGCTAGCTTCTGCATTACCTATCATGCCATCCGCAACTACCACAGAATTGTCACGAATCGCTGTAGCAATTTTTGTGGCTATGTCAGGATTTTCTTTTAAATATTGACGAGCAGCTTCACGGCCTTGACCTATACGGATTGCTCCATAAGAATACCAAGAGCCTGCTTTTTCAATAACGTTGGCCTTTACACCAAGATCAATTAACTCACCAGCCTTAGAAATGCCCTCACCGTACATGATATCAAAATCAACAACCTTGAAAGGAGGGGCCATTTTGTTTTTCACAACCTTTACACGTGTTTGGTTTCCAACAACTTGATCTCGATCTTTTAGACTGCTAATGCGCCTAATATCAAGGCGTACAGAAGCATAAAACTTTAACGCGTTGCCTCCAGTTGTTGTCTCTGGATTTCCGAACATGATACCAATTTTTTGGCGAATTTGGTTAATGAAAATAACCATACAATTGGTTTTAGAAATCGAACCGGTTAATTTACGTAAGGCTTGACTCATCAGTCGAGCCTGTAGACCCATATGAGAATCACCCATATCACCTTCTAGTTCTGCCTTAGGAACAAGCGCTGCTACGCTATCAATTACAAGCACTTCTACTGCACCGCTGCGAACTAATGTGTCAGCAATTTCTAGTGACTGTTCTCCAGTATCAGGCTGAGAAATAAGTAATTCATCAATATTAACGCCTAATTTTCTGGCGTATCCTGGATCAAGAGCGTGTTCAGCATCCACAAATGCACATACACCACCACATTTTTGTGCTTCGGCTATAACGTGTAAAGCAAGTGTGGTTTTTCCAGATGACTCAGGTCCATAAATTTCAATAACACGACCTCTGGGCAATCCGCCAATTCCAAGCGCTATATCAAGGCCTAATGATCCTGTTGAAACAACATCTGCTTCTGCTGCAATTTCTCGTTGTCCAAGACGCATAACTGAGCCTTTTCCAAAGGCACGTTCGATTTGAGAGAGAGCAGCTTCTAAAGCTTTTGATTTATCTGCGCGTGGTTCCATGATTTTTCAACTTTAATTACCTAAAACGTCCTTAACCTTAGCAGCCAGGTCTTTTAAGGTAAAGGGTTTGGGCAAGAAATGAATGTTAGTATCATCTCCTAAATTTTTTCGAAAATCGTCTTCTGTGTACCCTGAAATGAAAATGGTTTTTAAATCAGGAATAATTTCTCTAGCTTTTCTATTTAGTTCAGGACCATCCATTTGAGGCATGACTACATCCGTTACTAACACATCAAACTCTACTCCTTGAGTAATTGCTTTTAAAGCCACCTCACCATTACAAGCCTCAATGACATGATAGCCCTTTTCCCTTAAGGCGCGGGCGCTAAACATGCGAACTGCATCTTCATCTTCCACAAGCAACACCGTCCCGGAACCACTTAAGTCACCCTTGTGTGTTTCTACAATGGATGTGTAAGGGTCTGCGGCACCACTGTACCTAGGTAAGCATATTCTGAACGTGGTTCCTTTTTTTGCTTCGCTTTCAACGAAAATAAAGCCTCCAGTCTGTTTAACAATTCCGTATACAGTAGATAACCCAAGTCCAGTTCCTGCGCCCACTTCCTTTGTTGAAAAAAATGGTTCAAAAATATGTTCTAGGTTTTCTTCATCGATTCCATTGCCCGTATCCGTTACTTCTACTGTGACGAAATCACCAATAGGCATGGTTTCATGGCCAACCTGAATAGGCTTTGCATTGCTGGTGTTGTTAGTTTTAATGCTTAATTTTCCACCATCAATCATAGCATCTCGCGAGTTCACGGCTAAATTAATGATCACCTGCTCAAATTGACTGACATCAACTTTAACTGGCCAAATGTCACGCCCATGTACTACATCTAAATCTATTTTTGCACCAATTAATCTGCGAAGTAGAGCTGACAATTCTGCTAACGCATCTGTAATATTAACAATTCTTGGCTGCAATGTTTGTTGGCGAGAAAATGCGAGAAGCTGTCTCACTAAGTTTGCCGCACGGTTAGCGTTTTGTTTGATCTGTGAAACATCCAAATACGAAGGATCATTTGGCATGTACCGCTGCAACAACAAATCGCAAAACCCAATCATTGCTGTCAGTAGATTATTGAAATCATGCGCAATTCCACCAGCAAGTTGCCCAACTGCTTGCATTTTTTGAGATTGAATAAACTGTTGTTCTAACCGTTTTTGTTGAGAAATATCCATCAATTGCAGCAAGTATTCATCACGATCTTTATCAATCTGGCTAATATAAGCAATACAATGCGTTTTAGCATCTTGAAAGGTAAGCTCAACGGGCAAAAAAGCATTTGTATTTAAGGCGTCTGCTAGCTGCGTGTGAGCGCTATGACTTAGCAGGTTTAAGAAGCTAACGTTTGAACTAACTGTTGCATTAGGCAGAGTATTTTCAATGAGTCCCTGGAATGCCTGATTAAAACTCAATATTTCTCCTGATTTGTGAATAATAACAGCTGGTATAGAAGCTTTTAAAAATGTTTCTTCCGCATTATTATTTTTAGTTTCATCAATCGTTAATCCGTCAATCTTGCAAATGATTGAGGCGCCTGTTGCAGCTGCTAAAGTAGGTGGAAACCAAATAGCTTTAAATGGTGGGTGTCGAAAGGGCTTAACCTGAATAATTTTAATCTTTGCTGCTTGCCAATCTTCAATGCCATCCATGACATGTTCAATTCGACTATTAACAATTTCCTCCTTGGTTTGTTTTAGCCAATCACACAGTGTTTTGTTGCAAGCAATAATTTGACGGGAACGATTTAAGTAGAATACAGCGAATGGAGCATTGTCGACAAACCGTTCTAAATTTGAAAAGTCATGTTGGACACTGACAACGTCTTCTAGCTGTGTTGTTACATCTTCAAAACCAATGAAAATAGATTTAATGGGGAAGTGTGGTAGATCTTGAGTCAGCACTCGTGCCAGCAAAATTCGTTGTTTTTCTTTGGTGTTTTGAGAAAATTTTAGTAGCAATTCCCCCATATTAAGCTCTTCAATCCAACGTTTGAGCATGGGCCACTGCTCGCTTCTTTCAAATTTTTTATCAAGCTTTTGAACAAAGTCACTGAGTGTAGGGTAAAGATGAGGATGGGAGCTCTTAATAAGCTGACCATTGATGGAAAAAATTGCATATTCACTAAACTGTTCCACGGCTTGGTGCAGTGCGTGTGCTTGATACACCTGAAGATTTTTTTGTTCTTGCTTTTCTTCTTCACGGATAAACACAGGCAAGTACGCCCCAAGGCCAAGCACGCACAAAAACAATAGAGTCATTTGCACCGGGTCAGATGCTAAAAGCAAACTTGCTCCACATGCGATTATAATCGCAATTAAGAATAACCCAGAAAAATGTAGTCGTTGTAACACTTTAAGAACTAAAACGCATTGAAAAGAACGCCGCTGAGATAAATCTTAACGCTAAAATTACAAAAGTGATAGCGCCATCTTAATAAATATTGAGAACAAGATTGGCATCATTGATTACACACACTACATAGCATCTTTGCTTGAATTGAAATCCTTCATAAAAGGGTCTACTATATCACTGTGTGTTACATAATGTTGGTTGGGCTTATGGACTTTTTTTACCACGAATCGGGCCTTCGGCTGCCAAAAACCGTATCGCTGTTGCCAGTGTATGGATCAATTTTAATGCCACGTGCTCAGTTGCCTGTTCCTATTTTTGAAGAACAGTATTTGCGCCTGGTTTCAGATGCAATTCGTGAAGATATTTACGTAGGTGTTATTCAGCCAATTTTAGATGACAGTTATAACGGTAGAAAGCCACTGCCTTTGTTTTCGTCCGGAACTTTAGGACGCATTACAGAAATTGTGGAAATTGAAGAGCAGCGGGTTGTAGTTAATATCGTGGGGGTTTGTCGCTTTGATATTGTGGAGGTTACTGAAACAGCAACAGGTTGTCGTAATGCTCACGTTATTTATGAGCGC
>CAMDPB010000115.1 GCA_945903885.1 Candidatus Finniella inopinata | reverse complement strand
AATTTTATCATGCCTGATCCCTTGAGGCCTGAACCAGTTATTTCCTCAGTTAGTTCTTTAATCAGAGCTTTTTCAATGGCTAGCCTTTTTCTTCGCATGAGATTTTTTCTTGTTTTGCGCTTAGTTGGCACTTCTCTTGTTAAGGTCATTTTAGCTAACTCGCGAATAGTAGCGCTAACCCCGTTGAGATCGGTTTGTTGGTCTAATGGAGTGCGGCTGTTCTTTTTTAGGAAATCCAAGATGTCTTCTAGTTCACGCATACTTGTGCTGAGAGAAAATGGATCGTATTCTTGCCATAATTTTGAGACAATTCCGGGTTGATTTTTTTTGTCTTCTGTAATTTTATTACACACATATTTTCTTAGTATTTTTGGTGGAGTTCCTTGGTTTTTAAGATGGTCTATAGCAGCATTGTAATTGCTGGGTAAGCGAAGGGAGTAAGGTATGTGATCAATGATTAGTTCCCCACCTGGAGATAAAACTTCATAAGCTTTGTACAAGGAAGGTAATTGTAGTGGTTTGAATTGATGAGTGTTAATAAGAGCTGGAGGAATATCTATGCGATAATGAGATGGAAACCATTCAAAAAGTATTCGGATAACATTTTTCCCTTTTTCAAGTGGAAAATTCTTATCTAACCAATTGCCTTGTATATGAGGTTGATCCAAAAGACATGGTTCCATATCAACGCTAATTACTTTGCTATCAGGAAAGCTTTCAGCGTGAGTGAAATTAGCAGATTGTTGCTTAACCAGGTCATTAATGGGATTTGGAACATATCCAGGCATACGTCTGCTACCAATTACAAAAGTTATGGCTTCTATTCCTGCGCAATTAAGAGTGCTGAATACAAGAAATGCGACAAATAACAAAAAAATACTTCGCATACTAAGGTCCTTACAATTTCTTTGCAATCTAAGTTAAGCATCCTAGTCTTTTATGTGCTCTTGCTAATGTCAATGATTTTGTAAGAAAATGTAATTAATTTTGTCAGAGCCTATTTATTCGCGTAGCTATCGCCAAAACATCAAAATAAAAATCTTGCTTTTTATTATTAATTTACGAAACACTGTACCTGTAGGCATTAATATTGGTTCTCATTGCGTAATTCAGTTGCAGATCAGGTTGATGAGCTTCTTGGGCAAATTCAAAACATTGAAGATTTTGAGTTGCATGGGTTTGTTGAGCGTTTAGAAGGGTTAAGCGCAGTTGTGCGTGTGAATTCACAAAAGATTCATATTGGAATCCGGTGTTGGTTGCATCCACAAAATCATCCGCCCGTACTCGGAGAAGTTATCGGCTTTAATCAAGATCTTGCCCAAGTGATGACTTTTCAACATCTAAAAGGTCTGCATCCTAAATGCAAAGTAACGTTTCTAGAGTATGGAACGACAATTTATCCAAGTTTGAATTGGCAAGGCAGAGTTATTAATGGATTGGCTGAGTCAATTGACGGGAAAGGCGTGTTGCCTCATGGTGCCCATGCGTATAACCTTCATGGATCTCCCATACCAGCTCATAATCGTGCAAAGGTAAAAGACCCGATTGAACTTGGGGTTCGTGTACTTGATACATTTTTAACGTGTTGTAAAGGGCAGCGATTAGGCATTTTTGCAGGGTCAGGCGTTGGCAAATCAGTTTTGTTATCAATGCTTGTGAAATTTTCTAATTGCGATATTTGTGTGGTGGGATTAATTGGTGAGCGAGGTCGAGAAGTTCGGGAATTTATTGAAGACACATTAGGTGAAGAAGGGCTTAAGCGCACTATTTTAGTTGTCGCCACCTCTGATGAAACAGCGCTAATGCGCAGAGAAGCTGCTCATTTAACCCTACGTCTTGCTGAATATTATCGTGACTTAGGTCTTAGTGTTGTGTGTGTGATCGATAGTGTAACCAGATTTGCAATGTCTCAGCGGGAAATTGGATTGGCTGCTCATGAACCCCCTACAACAAAAGGTTATACTCCTAGTGTTTTTGCGGAACTGCCAAGATTGCTTGAGCGGGCAGGTCCTGGAATTGAAAACCCTGAAGGAAAAACAGGTTATATAACAGGATTTTTTACAGTGCTAGTTGATGGTGATGATCACAATGAGCCTATATCAGATGCGGTAAGAGGTATTTTAGATGGTCACATTGTGCTTGATAGAAATTTAGCAACACGTGGTCATTATCCGGCAGTCAGCGTTTTGAAGAGTATTTCACGTACAGTTCCTATGTGTCATAGCGAATCTCAGCAACAGGCCGTTATAGAGGCTCGAAAAAATTTAAGCATGTATAATGACATGGTTGATCTTATTCGTTTAGGTGCTTATCGTGTCGGCACAGATTCTGCAGTTGATAAGGCAATTCACTTGAATGAAAAATTAGAGCCCTTCTTGCAGCAAAGACCCACGGAATTTGCAAATCAGGCAGAATCATTTGAAGAATTAAAAAATATTATGGGGCTTAATTAAAATTAAGCTTTCTGTTTATCCCAATAGTGTTGCAAAAGATCTACATGCTGTCAGATTATGTTTTGCAGTGTAGTAGTTCACTTGGTGTTTTATTAAAGATTTGATAGGTTTGAATTGGTTTAATTTAAATAAATTTCTTGGGAAGGATTATCCAATGAAAAAAGTATTGTCTTCAGTAGCGCTTGCGCTATTACTAATTGGCTGTGAATGTACAGACACATGCCAAAATGTTGATGCGAATGCAGCAGCTACTCCAGGCACTCCTGGTCACTTCAAGCAAACTGTAAAAGATCGTGCATTCTTCAATTTCGACAGCTCAACTTTATCAGCTGATGCGAAAAAAAGCATTGAAGCACAAGCTGGTTGGTTGAAAGTTTACTCATCAACAACAGCAACTGTTGAAGGTAAGTGCGACGCACGTGGAACACGTGAGTATAACTTAGCGCTAGGTGCACGTCGTGCGAATGCAGCTGAGAAAGAACTTGCTAAACTTGGTATCGATAAGAGCCGTTTAAAGACAATTTCTTATGGAAAAGAGAAATTGGAAGTTGTTTCTGATACTGAGGAAGCACACGCTCAAAACCGCGTTGCGATCACAGTTATTAACTAATATCGCTTCCTTCCTAAAAAACCCGCAGCAATTTGGTTGCGGGTTTTTTTATACCTACTATAATGCAGTATCTGAAAAGAGTTAGAGCGACTATGAAAATATCAGGAAATGAAATTCGTCCAGGCAATATTATTGAGTATCAAGGCAAGTTATGGACTGCTGTAAAGACCGAGCATACCCAACCAGGAAAAGGCGGTGCTTATATGCAGGTCGAGCTAAAATGTCTTACAGACGGTACAAAGCTTAATGAACGATTTCGTTCAGCAGAAAATGTTGAACGGGTGCACCTTGACCAAATGCCATTTCAGTATTTATATGCTGATGGGGATGACCTAGTATTTATGGATCAAACAAACTTTGATCAGATAAATGTTTCTAAGAAATTCGTAGGAGATGCCGCTGCATACTTACAAGACAACATGATTGTAGAGCTGTGTATGCACGAAGGGACGCCTATTTCTGCAAGATTACCTGACACAGTTGTATTAGCTATTACAGAAGCTGATCCTGTTGTTAAGGGTCAAACTGCCACTTCATCCTTTAAGCCAGCAATTCTTGAAAATGGTGTTCGTATTATGGTTCCGCCGCATATTGAATCAGGGACTAGAGTAGTTGTTCGCACAGCTGATGGAACTTACGTAGAGCGTGCGAAAGACTAGTAATGACCAGAACCTTTCAAACACCAAAATCTGCCTTAATTAATGTTATGTCTGCGGCTGTTTACAAAGCAGCCCGAGGTCTAGTTCGTGATTTTGGCGAACTAAGTCATTTGCAAATCACACGAAAATCAATAGGAGATTTTGTAAGTTCAGCAGATAAACGTTCAGAGCAAATTCTTATTGATGAGTTGCGTAAAGCGCGACCAGATTTTTGTTTTTTATGTGAAGAAGCTGGCGAAATCAAGGGAAGAGACCCAAGACACCGCTGGATTATTGATCCACTTGATGGCACAACGAATTTTTTGCATAGCAACCCTCACTTTGCCATAACTATAGCCCTAGAATTTGATGGGGAAATTATCGCAGGTGTTACCTACCAGCCAATTCTAGATGAACTATTTTGGGCTGAGAAAGGTAAGGGAGCATTTTGCAATCAAAAAAGGTTGAGAGTCTCCAGTCGCCGTGATTTAGAATCACTGCTGGTGTGCTGTGATTATGATCATCCAGTTGTTAAAGACATTGATGGTAAAATCTCGGGTATTCGTTATACCGGAGCGGGTGCTCTTGATTTAGCTTATATAGCAAGTGGACGTTTTGATGTTTGTTTTTTAGAAGGTTTAAAGCCATGGGATATGGCAGCTGGCGTTCTTTTGGTACGTGAAGCAGGTGGCGTAATTACTAACATGGATGGTCAGCCGATGGACATTTATGTGAGTTCAGTTTTGTCTGCAAATGAATTATTGCATAAAACATTTTTGCCGCTGATTGGGTAATTAAAGGTTAAACGCATTTGCCGCTTGTGATAATCAAATAAAAAAGACTATAAATAAGTACTCATCTTAATTTTGTTGTATTTTT
>CAMDPB010000114.1 GCA_945903885.1 Candidatus Finniella inopinata | reverse complement strand
ATACTATCTATTAATTTTTGACGAATAGCCATTTGTGTAGCAAGGGGATCATTTTGAAGGTCAGATTCATTAGCACAACTCAGCTGAAGAAAAGATGCGAAAACTAATGCTACTGGCTTAACAAAAAAACTATAATTACGTTTCATGGACTTTTTTACTTTAATGAAATTTGTTAATCATACACAAAAAAAAATCTTAAGAAAATACTAAAACAATGCAGGTGTCTGTAATGATTAGTTTCAGTGGATCTTTGAGTGAGCCGGAGATGACAAGGAAGTTATAAATATGGATCCTATGGTCAAGCCATAGGAAAACTAAAGAAGATGCTTACTGCTGTTTTTCTTCGACTTGACCCCATCAGAATTTCCCTACGACTTGATCGTAGGGTCCAGTGAATAATATCCGTCATCGTTGATCTAGCTTAAATTCAATGCGGCGATTGCGATCAATATTGTCCTCTTCAATGTGAAGTGGTTGAAACTCTCCAAATCCAGCGGCGACCAGATGTTTACCATCAATGCCTTTTTTAATCATATATTGCACAACGGCAATAGCACGTGCGGCAGAAAGCTCCCAATTCGAAGGGAACTGGGTGCTTTTTATTGGGCGCTTATCTGTATGGCCATCAACGCGAAGAATCCAGTTGATTTCAGGAGGAATTTTGCTACCAATTTCTTTTAAAGCCTTTATTAGCTCGTTAAGCTGCTTTTGACCATCTTCTCCAAGCTCAGCCGATCCAACTCCGAAGAGGACCTCTGATTGAAAGACAAAGCGATCATCTACAACCCGAACATCACTGCGGTCACCCAAGATATTTTTTAAGTGGGCAAAAAATTGTGAACGAAACTGTCCAACCCTAATAGAGTCTTTATGTTTGTCTTGTTCTTTTTCTAACGCTTGAAGGCCTAGCTGTAGCTTTTTAACTTCAGCATCTTTTTGAATTGTTTCGGTTTGAGCTTGATTTAATAGGGCCTGCAGTTGACGCAATCGTTCTTCTAGTTTCTCAAGATCTGTTTTTAGGCGCTCATTGGCTGTGCGTTGATCGGTATGGGCATTTTTTTCAAGGTCTAAATCTTGTGTGATTTTTGCTAATTGTGCATTCAAACTGGCCATTAATTCTTCAAGGGAAGTTACTTTAGCTGATGCTTTTTCATGGCTGTCTTTTGCCTTAGTAAGGCTCTGTTCAAATAACCTAAGTTGGGCTTGAAGCCTTGTTACCTCTGTGTCCTTTGTGTTAATCGTTTCAACTAAAAAAACTTGAGAGACAAGAAAGGTCATTAGGACAAAAACAATAGCCATTAATACCGTAGATAAAGCATCTACGAACGTGGGCCATATTTCAAGACGAGTAGGGATACGTGGGCGTGCAAAAAACATTGAGAATTTTTTTAAAGGGATATGTCTAAATTCTTACGTACTTTTTAGAAATCTCCAAAAGGTTTTTGCATATTGAGCACCTGAAGCAATTGTAAATAAGCTGGTTAACACAATTAAAACGGTTTCACTAAACAAAAGATGTGAACTTACACTTGTTGCGTGTAATCGGTAGGTGACTATTAAAATACACAATATTTGCAAGAATGTATTGATTTTGCTGGCCTTAGTGGGTGATAAATTTTTCCTATATGCGGACCTTAACATGGCAAATCCACCTAAGGTAATTAGTACATCACGGGATAAGCATAAAATAACAAATGCAATAGGCATGGCTTTTAAATAGCCAAGAGTTGCAAACATTCCAATCATCAGTGTTTTATCGGCAATAGGGTCGAATACTTTACCAAATGGTGATTCTTGTTTAAATTTGCGAGCAAAAAATCCATCTAGCCAATCGGTAATGCCTAAAAACACCATAACCCAGAAGGCTAAAAAATAATTTTGACAGAGGTATAAGTAGATAAGGCCCGGCGTTCCAAAGAAACGAACGCCGGTTAAAATATTGGGTAAATTAACCAACGACTTCTAAATCACTGAAGAAATAAGCAATTTCATTTGCTGCATTTTCTGCAGAGTCAGAACCATGTACTGAATTTGCTTCAATAGATTCTGCAAACTCTTGGCGGATGGTGCCTTCTTTTGCATTAGCTGGGTTTGTAGCGCCCATAATGTCGCGATATTTAGCTACTGCGTCTTCACCTTGTAGAACTTGCACAACAACTGGTCCGCTGATCATGAATTGGCAAAGTTCACCAAAAAATGCGCGTTCAGCATGTACAGCATAAAATGCTTGTGCTTGGGCTAAGCTAAGGTGAAGGCGTTTTTGAGCGATAATGCGCAAACCAGCAGCTTCGATTTTAGCGTTAATTTTTCCAGTGATGTTACGACGTGTAGCGTCTGGCTTTAAAATAGAAAGTGTTTTTTCGGTTTTCATAAAACTTTATAATAAGTGCTTAGGGTGACTATTCTATGGCATCCGGGTATGCTTGACAAGTTCATATAATCTTTTAGTAATGCATGGTCAAAATATTGGGAATTGATCCAGGGCTTCAACGCACTGGTTGGGGCATTGTGCAAGCGCAGGGAAATTCACTAAGTTATGTAGCCCATGGAGTGATTAAGACCGATGCAAAGGCAGAATTGGCAAATAGGCTGAATACCTTGTACCAGGAATTATTAAATGTATTGCAACAATTTCAACCCCATGAAGCTGCAGTGGAAGAAACCTTTGTGAATCAAAATCCTGCTTCAGCATTAAAACTTGGTATGGCAAGGGGAGTTGTTCTATTCACTCCTGCTTCATTTGGATTAAAGGTGGCTGAATATTCGGCAAACAAAGTAAAAAAATCAGTTGTGGGCTCGGGGCATGCTGAAAAACACCAAGTTGCTTTAATGGTGGCACTGCTTTTGCCAGCCATGCCTAAAGGTGTCGTTGATGATGCGGCTGATGCTTTGGCAGTTGCCATATGCCACGCGCACCACCGCGACCTAAATGAACGACTTATGAATGCAAAATAAATGGTTTCTTACTTGGCATGGGTGAATTTCTCGCTTACTGTGAATAAATTTAGAAAATAACCCTAGGAGATTTATGTCTTTTGCTGTTCATGATTTGCCAACTCAAACTGATGATGTATCTGAATACAACCCAATGCAAACCGATGGGTTTGAATTTGTAGAATTTGCAAGCCCTAATAACGATGGAATTTTGGGCGAAACGTTCGAATCTTTGGGTTTTTCACTTGTTGCTAAGCACCGCTCTAAGAATGTTTTCTTGTACAGGCAAGGTCAAATTAATTTTATTGTGAACAAAGAACCAAATTCTTTTGCATCTGACTTTGCTACAGCTCATGGTCCTTCTGCTTGTGCAATGGCAATACGCGTGAAAGATTCTGAATTTGCTTTGAATAGAGCAATTTCTTTGGGTGCAAGGCCTTATAAATCTGCGATTAATCATGGAGAAGTCACTATTCCAGCTGTTTACGGAGTGGGAGATAGTTTGATTTTTTTCGTGGATCGTTATGATTCAAAAACAATTTATGACTACGACTTTGAATTTTTACCTGGTGTTGATGCTAATCCTAAGGGGTATGGACTTGAAATTATTGATCACTTAACGAACAACGTTTTCCAAGGCCAAATGACCAAATGGGCTAATTTCTATGAGAAAATATTTAACTTCCGTGAAATTCGTTATTTCCACATTACAGGACAAAAAACTGGTTTGCTAAGTCGCGCAATGACAAGCCCTTGCGGAAAAATTCGTATTCCTATTAACGAACCGAGGGAAGATTCATCGCAGATTGCGGAGTATTTACGCGAATACAAAGGTGAAGGCATTCAACACATTGCTTTGACTACCAAAGATATTGTTGAAAGCGTTAATACAATCAAACAACATGGTATTAAATTTTTGGATATTAGTGAAACATACTACGAAATAGTGCGTGAGCGTTTTCCAACTTTAGATTTGAAGTATGAAACCTTAGCTAAGCATAGAATTTTGATCGACGGCGAAGTTGACGGAGATCGCAAAGAAATATTATTTCAAATTTTCACCGAGACTGTTATTGGCCCTATTTTCTTCGAATTAATTCAACGTGAAGGCCACCAGGGCTTTGGCGAGGGCAATTTTTCAGCATTGTTTGAATCAATGGAACGTGACCAAGAAAAACGTGGAGTTCTTTAAATCATCCCTATAGTCACTAACGACTTGAGGAATGATGTCATAACGAGTGAGAGGCATTGGTGTCTCTCATCTCTGCAGCTAACACAAAACCGCAAGCATTTTAAGCCTGAATGCCTTTCACGCTTGTAGCTGCGAGCGATAGCGTGACAATCCAGTCTTATGGCATCCTATTGATATAGTAGAGTTGATCTACCTTCTTGCGTTATTTTTGTTGTTGTTGGCTTCTTGTCTTTACTTTTTGCCACCGGCCTTTTTACCACCGGTCTTTTTACCACCGGTATTTTTGCCTTTCGCTTTCTTGTCTTTCTTTTTACCACCGGCTTTTTTGTTTTTACCTTTTTTGCTTTTACCTTTTTTGTTTTTACCTTTTTTGCTTTTACCTTTTTTGCTTTTACCTTTTTTGCTTTTACCTTTTTTGCTTTTACCTTTTTTGCTTTTACCTTTTTTGCTTTTACCTTTTTTGCTTTTACCTTTTTTGCTTTTACCTTTT
>CAMDPB010000113.1 GCA_945903885.1 Candidatus Finniella inopinata | reverse complement strand
GCAATGAACAAGCAGTTATGCAGTATTGAAAAATATGAATTTTAGTTCGTTTCACGACTTCAAATAAGAAAAACACTAGGAAAGTATAAAAAACAAACAAAAAACTATATTTTGTGGCCCTTTCGGCTTGCTGGTAGTGATCTGCAGTCTTTAAGAATCTCACCCCTAATGATGTATTAAATGTATTGCCTATTGTCTCATATTTTTCTTTTTTTATTTCAATTAAGTCAATGTGGCTAGGAAAACTAGTAGCAAGGGATGAAATTTGCCAGTGAGCCTGAAAATCCTTTTCTGTAACACTTTTTGTATTGGGTAAAAATCGCCCAATAAAGCTTGGGTCTGCCCAATTTGCTTTTATGTTAATTTTATTTGATTTGGCAATAGGCGTAACATTTAGCGTGTCTGCCCCTTTTATGTTTATGTGCAGCTTTATGCTTAGTGGTGCCGCCAAATTAGTAATTGCAAGATTTGCATGCGCCCCTGGGTATTTGTTGTTCAACACATCGCTTCCTGAATCAACAGACACTTCTTGACCGTTTACATTTAGCATGATGCTGTTTAGCCCACGGACATCATCTAGACAAACTGCTAGTTTTGCTTGGCTCCAGTGCAATACTTTATTAGCATCTTTATATTGTTCAGGAGGTGAAAATTGGCAATTTATTTCAAGTTTAGCTAGGTAGACAGATACATCAAAAATTCCTCTATGGCGAATTTCTGGAATGGCATCACTTGAACACTCAAGCTGTTCAGGCAAAAAGACCATGTGCCGCTGGACCCCTTTTTTTTGAGCATCTGTATACGGAACAATCAAAAGTGGACCTAGAATAGTTTGTGGTCCTGCCCACGCTAAAATAATATCTTGCTCTGCCTTGTTTAAAAGCTGCTTTCTGTTGTGGATTGTGCTATTAAGCCAAAAAGAAGAATATAAAAAAACCAAACCAACGGCAAATATTGTTGCAAGCTTTACTGCAAAGTAGCGAGATTTTGAGGGGGAAGAATTATTTGTCATTTTTTACGCATTTTATAATGATAATTTATTATGCATAAATTATTCAAACAATACAATTAATAAATTGAAATATAAAAATATAAAACAAAATGCTAACTTTGATAAAACGTTTCATCATCTAGGTGCGGCAATATATCAAAGCCAATAATGTAGCGTGTATTTTCAAACCTATAAACTTGATTAGTGCAAAGTTTTCCAAACTGTACACAGACTGGAAGATCCAACTTTGACGATTGATAATGCATCTCTATATCAACCCATGCAATGCTGGGGTTTTCTTCATCAGCTTCGATATTCTGCACCTTAATTTTGAAGAGATTTTGCTCATCTTTCGCGGTTTTCCCCGGTTCAAGCAAAATATTTTCATTCTTTCCAGTGAAGGTGTCAACAATGGCAAGTGACACAAAACCAGGAAACTTAGTCGCATTAATAGGGTAAATGCATAATAAAAATAAAATAAAACGTTGCAAAATTCGCTTGTCCACGTAATATAGGGAATTATTATTTTTAAGTTTGCCACATGGTAGAATCTACGGAAAGCCTGAAAGATCAATTAATAGCGATTCTTGATGATAAGAAGGCTGAGCAAGTTAGCATTATTGATTTGCAAAAAAAATCAATTCTTGCCGATTATTTGCTTATAGCTTCGGCTCAATCATCTAGGCAGTTATATGCTATTGCAGAACACATAGGAATTGAGTTAAAACGACAAGGCATAATGCCTATTATTGATGGGACTCCTCCTACTGATTGGGTGGTGGTTGATGCTGGCGATATTATCGTGCATTTATTCCGCCCTGAAGCAAGAACATTTTATAATCTTGAAAAAATGTGGAGTGCAATCATTACGTCCGAGCAAGATGATGAGGCGCCCTCCTCTGCTGTTCATTAATGAAAATCCAAATCATTGCTGTGGGGTTGCTAAAAAGCGGCCCCGAAAAAGCTTTGTTTGATCAATATGCCAAACGTCTAGGATACAAATTAAAAGTTGTTGAAATAGATAGCAGACAAGATAAGAAAATACCTGCTTCAGCTTACCTAAAGGCCTTATCTGAAAAAGATATGGTTATCATATTAGACGAAGGGGGAGAAAATCTTTCAAGTCGGTGTTTTGCTCAAAAACTTGAGACGTACATTCAATCAGGAAAACAATTAAGTTTTATTATCGGTGGTGCCGACGGGATCCCCGAAGAGGTCAAGCATGTTGCATGTTTTCGTATATCATTCGGAAAATTAACTTGGCCGCATCTTTTAGCTCGTGTCCTACTTGTAGAGCAACTTTATCGCGCTCAGCAAATTACAAGTAACCACCCCTATCATCGGGACTAAGCAATACTAAGCAATAATATCTGGCCTTAGCATTCCGTGAATTTTAACAACTTGGTCGCGAACTTCGTCTTTTTGTTTTTTGATTCTGAAAAAATCCATATTCAAAACACCAGACTTACTACGGACAGCACCATCTAACTGATGATCGAGATCGGTCTGTTGCTTCCTAAGCTTTTGAAGCTGCATCTGTAGATTTCCTACTTCACCTGAAACCAACATACTAATATCCGTTTATTAAATTACTATTATAATTGTAGGACGATTTTTAAAAATTTCAATAGAAAAATTAATAAAAAATAAACTTTTTTGTGCGAGTGCTGAAGAAATGGTGCCCAGAGCCGGAATCGAACCAGCGACACAGGGATTTTCAATCCCTTGCTCTACCGACTGAGCTATCTGGGCAACATAAAGATGTTTATAACCCGAAATAAGCGCCTTGTCCAGGCACAAAATATCTACTTTGCCAAAGTGTTGCTAATTCGCTAAATTACAGCAAACACATTTCCTGAATATTCATGATAAAAATTATAAGATCTTTTAAATTCTTGATGCTAATGGTTACTCTGGGGGTGCTGGCTGGGATTTCACATCAACCAGCAGTGTTAGAATTTGCTCGTATCTTGAGCGATATTTTTATGCGCCTGCTAAAGCTTGTTAGCCTTCCTATTATCAGTTTTTCTTTGCTTGCTACGCTAACTGGCATGGGAAAATGGTCTGAAATAAAAAATCTTGGACAGCATGTTATTCGCTATACAGTCATCACAACTCTATTATCTGCGGTAACTGCTTGGGCGCTTTATATCATTGTTGAGCCAGAGGCTGCGATTCAAGTAACTGTTAATCAGGATATTACAGGGATAAAAGATGCATCATACTTAAATGCCCTGCTTAATATTTTCCCTAGCAATTTATTACAACCATTTTTAGAACATAACGTTATGGGCGTTATGTTCATTACAATCTTTTTAAGTTTTGCAGTAGTGCAATTACCAGCAGAAAAACGTGATTATTTGCACCAGCTATTTGATAGTCTATTTTCAGCTATTATGGTTATCATCAGGTGGATCACTGCCTTAATACCATTTGCTGTGTGGGCATTCATTGTGGAATTCACCCAAGAAGTGCAAAAAGGCTTGAAAATTGGAGAACTTGCTTCTTATCTGGGGATTATTGTGGCTGCAAATCTTATTCAAGCCAGCGTTACATTGCCCTTAATGCTTAAGAAAAATGGCATTCCTCCACTGCAGGCATTCAAAACTATGCTCCCTGCCCTGTCTTTAGCTTTTTTCTCAAAATCATCGGCTGCTGCCATGCCTCTTGCTATGCAGTGCAGCCATCGTTGCGGTGTAAGTAATAAGGTTAGCCAATTTAGCTTTCCTTTATGCACAAGCATAAACATGAATGCATGCGCTGCTTTTATATTGATTACAGTATTATTTGTTGCTGAAAATTACGGGGTTCACTTTACTTTCTTCGAACGAATTTTGTGGATCGTTATGGCAAGTATTGCGGCCATAGGTAATGCAGGTGTCCCTATGGGGTGTTTTTTCTTAAGCTGCGCCTTGCTTACTGCTATGGGAGTTCCAATTACGATGATGGGGGTGATCTTACCCTTTTATGCCCTTCTTGATATGTTGGAGAGCGCTATTAACATTTGGTCTGATGCTTGCGTGACACTGATTGTAAATAAAAAAGCCGAGTAAGAAACTCAGCTTTTTATATATAATTTTGGTAAGAAAAGTTTTTTTACTTACTTTTTTTGGCTGACTTCCCCTTACCTTTGCTCTTGCTAGATTTTCCACCGGCTTTACTGTTTGCAGCGGCTGTGGTTGCTTTTTTAGCAGCCGCCGATACATAATTTAATGCATTTTCTGCTTTTTTCAGCGCTGCTGCCATTGGTTTCTTAGCTGCAGTTATTTTTTTCTGAGCATCTAATGCCCTTTTTTGCTTCGCAGATGTTGCTGCCTTTTTCATATTTGCATCTAATTTTTTTGCTTTTGCGATTGAATTTTTTAACTTTTCCGCTGCTTTATTGGCGGCTGCCGCTGCTTGTTTTGCCGCTGCTCCCTTTGCTTTATTTGCTTTATCTGCTGCTTGATTCGTAGTTTTTGTAGTTTTTACAAGTTCTGTGATTTGCTTCTTACTAGCGGCGACTATTTTATTTGCTGCACGATTAGCTTTTTTCTGTGCAGCATCATCTTCTTCATCTTCTTCTTCCGGAGACGTATCATCATCTGAATTACCATCGCCATCATTTACTGAGCTGCTATCATCATCGTCTGA
>CAMDPB010000112.1 GCA_945903885.1 Candidatus Finniella inopinata | reverse complement strand
GGCAATACGTTGTTCCTTTTCAGTTTTTTTGAGAGGAATGCCTGCATAGACACGTTTGATAGCTGATACACCAACAAGACCGCTGAATTTTTGCAATGCACGTGAGGCAATGCACTCAAATATCCATGACCACAAACTTCCTAACCAGGTAGATGAAGGGAAAGTATAAAGTCCTCGGACCACGTCAACAGGAATAAACCCGCATTTTTTTAAAATCATCGAAAGTTGGGTTAATGTATATGGCTGGCCAAACCCAAAGGGTGTTTTATCACTGCGCACCCAAATGCTACGGCGATTTGGCACAACAACCACAAGGCGCCCTTCAGGGCGCAAGCATCTATAGCATTCTTGAAGGAAGTTACTGGCATGTTGGGCATATTCTAATCCATGGATAATAATAATTTCATCAAAAATGTGGTCAGCAAAAGCCCATTCACCTTCATAAGCTAATAAAGCACGGTTGTTCTGACTATCTGGCCAAGCCAAAACACCGAAATGGGCCTGCATGAGCAGAAATTCATTTTGGAACTTGTCAGCGTATGGAGCGCCAAAGCCTACAAACAAGGTTCTATTATTATGCTCTGTCTGTCTTAGCCGTTTTAGCATTTTTTTAACAATATCATTAACTCTTTTCGATAGGGAAGACCGATAAAATTCTTTTAAATCGATGATATCAATGCTCATGATCGTATGCTTTTCCTGACTCTGGCAATTGAAATACTAGACAATAGACCCATACTAAGCATTAAAGTTATCATAGCTGTTCCTCCGTATGACATAAAAGGCAGCGGAATTCCTACAACGGGTAAGAGGCCCATTACCATGGCAATATTAATAAATACATATAAAAATAGAGTTGTGGTTACACCAATGGCTACTAATTTCCCAAATTTTAGTCTTGAATGATCCGCGACAGTGAATCCCCAGAAAAATAGTATGCTGAACAAACTGATAACGATTAAGCAACCGATTAAGCCAAATTCTTCCGCGAACATGGTAAAAATGAAATCGGTTTGTTTTTCTGGTAAAAAATTTATATGACTTTGAGTGCCTTTGAGCCAGCCCTTTCCGGTAAATCCCCCTGACCCTAAAGCGATTTTTGATTGTGAGATATGGTATCCTGCGTGAGTGGGGTCACTTTCAGGGTTTAAAAATATAAGAATGCGTTTTTTTTGATAGTCATATAAAAAATTCCACAATACCGGTACAGCGCAAATAACTGTCAAAAATCCAGCAGTGAAAAACCACCATGGCACACCACTCACAAAAAATATAGCAAGTCCAGAGCTTAGTAATAGTGTTGCCGTGCCAAGGTCAGGCTGTCGCATAGCTAAAAGCATTGGAACGCAGATTAGCATCAATGGAAGAATTAAATTTTTTAGTCGTTGAACTTCATCTGCTTCTAAGAAACTAAAATAGCGAGCCAAAGCCAGAATGAGTGCCACACGCATAAGCTCAGAAGGCTGTAGGTTAAATATGTACAAATCAAGCCATCGTTGAGCCCCCATGCCCACAAATCCCATAAGCTCAACCAGGACAAGCATCATTAAAACAATAGTATAAATTGAATAAGCATGTTGTAACCACCAGCGAGAATCACTTGCAACGACGAGTCCAAAAATAAAAAGACCAAGAGCAAATCTAAAAAGCTGTTTGATTACCCAAGGATGGATACTGCCATTAGCAGCTGAAAACAAGGTGACAAGGCCTATAAAAACAATGGCAATGATTACTCCTAATACAGTGCGGTTTACTTGAAGAAGGCGTCTAATATCAAACATACAAGTGCCTTGCGGCTTGCAAAATTTGACCTGCAACAGGTCCTGCAACTCCGCCACCACTTACGCCGTGTTCAATGACAACGCTTACAGCATGTTGTGGTTTTTCTATAGGTGCGTAACCAACAAAAATAGCATGATCTTTTAGATGATAAGGTAAATCTTTATAGGTTCCATCGGCCCGTTGTTGCATAGTAATACGGCAAACTTGAGCGCTCCCTGATTTACCTCCGAAGCTCCAATCACTTAAATTAGGATTTGCTCTGTACGAAGTGCCTTTCGGATCATTAACAACTTTGTTCATGGCTTGTTGGATCCACTCTAACCAGCAGGGTTTAATGCCTTCAACAAATTTTTCTGGAAAACTGGTTTCATTTTTAACCAGATGTGGGGTAATAAATTTTCCTCCATTAACCAGCATAGCAATCATACGCGCCATTTGTAGTGGTGTAGAAAGCACCACTCCTTGTCCAATTGAAATATTTAAAGCTTGTCCTTTTTGTTTAAAGAATCCCTTACGAAATTTTGCCCATTCAATACTTGGAATTAATCCTTTCTTTTCACCACTTAATTCAATGCCTGTTAGTTGACCAAGTTCAAAACGAGAAGCCATCTCGACCATTTTTAAAGCACCGATTTTTAAAGCTAAATGATAAAAATAAACATCGCACGATTCTGCAATGGCTCGTTCTAAGTTAACTATCCCATGACCTCCAAGTCTCCATGTCCAGCAATGAATGCGATGGTTTCCTAGGTCATAGTGGCCTGGACAATGAACATGACTTTCTTGATCAACAATTCCTTCATTCAAGGCAGCTAGAGCAACCATCATTTTAAAAATTGATCCTGGTGGATATTGTCCAGCTATAGACTTGTTGATAAGAGGCTTATCTTCATGAATTAAAAGATTTTTCCACTCATTTTTTTGAATTCCGGATACGAAAAGATTACTATCGTATCCTGGTTTAGAGACCATAGCCCTGATAGCTCCAGTCTCTACATCCATCACTACTACGCTGGCATTGCGATGAGGTTCTAAAATTTTAATGATTTGTTCTTGCAGTTCAATGTTTAAGGTTGTGTGTAAATCTTGCCCAACCTTCGGAGAAGTGTGGTCAATAATACGAACAATACGTCGTCTTGCATTAACTTCCACTCGTTGCATTCCTGGTTTGCCATTAAGGGTATTTTGAAATGTTTTTTCTAAACCACTTTTTCCTATGCGTAGGCCCGGAATGGGCTCAATGTTGTATTCATCTAAATCTTTTTGAGAAGCTTGCGCTACATAGCCAACGGTGTGGCATAAAATCTCTGGGTATATGTATTGTCGTATTTGAGATTTTTCAATGAGTAGTCCTGGTAAATCAGGGAGCTTTAGTTGAAGTGCTGCCATTTCTTCCCAGCTGAGGCTTTCTTTAACAATGGATGCAATTTTTGATTGTTGTCTGAGCTGTTTTTTTAGTTCTATAGTTTGGTCATCATTTAAATTTAGCAGAGACTGTAGAATATTAATTTCATCTTCTACGTTGATGTTTGAATCTGGCGTAATTAAGCATCGATAAACATTGTGATTAATGGCTAGGACTTTTCCTGCACTATCAATAATTTGCCCTCTTGGTGGAGCAATGAGACGTGTTTGGATACGATTGCGGTCAGCAAGGGTTCGGTAGTAGTCACGATTAAAAATTTGTAGATGGATGAGCCTCCCCAACAACCCCGTTAAAAGTATGCCTTTAGTTAAACCTAAAATAAAACTTCTACGTTTGAAAACTTGGCTAAAGGGCTCATCTATCATAATGCTGCAAAAACTTAAAAACAAAAGGGTATAACGAAAACGTTATGAACATGCTTAAAGCAAGCATAAATGAAAAAACAATTTGCTGACCTAACAATAGATGTAGTGCATATTCAGCCTGATTGATCAAAATCAGCACTCCTAAAAAAACAAGCCAGCGCATGTATTGATGACTGACTTGAAGGTAACGTTTTTGCGTATGAAGCACAATGCTTGTGGCAAGCATTAAAAAACTATGAAATCCAAAAGGTAAATGATAAATAGCATCCCAAAAAAAACCAAAAACTATAAAAATTGGAAGGTCGCCTGGTTGAGGAGTGTACAATACCCAGCGATAAAGAATAATGAATGCTGTTTGTAAGCGTATTCCTACTCCTTGAAATAGAATAAGCGCATCAAATACATTACAGCACGCGAAGAAGGCGAAGCGTCTCAGAAAGGTGGTAAGACTAAGATGCCATGTGGTCATAAAGTATGCTTATAATTTCAAGGCTATGGAATGTTACAAATGTCTTAACTGAAATTTCCTCGTCTTTGATAGCAGCTACAATTCCAACCAAAATATCCGGTGGAAAAATTCCTCCAACTCCGGAAGTGACCAAAATATCACCTACTGCAGGGGGGCGTTTGTAGCTATTGGTTATCATTTCTCGGCTTTGCAAGTGTTCTAAGGACATGGTTGATGTGCCATTTCCAACTACTATACCATTTTCACCGGTTTCAACAATTTTAATGGGAACTCGTGATGCCATATCGGTTATGAGCATGACACGCAAAACACGATTAGATGATTCAACGATACGGCCCACTAAGCCTTTTTCACTAATGGCAATGTCATCTTTTTTTATAACGATATTGCTCGGAGATGCAGTGATAAGTTGTGCATCATAAAAACCAATGGGGGCACCATATACGCGAACTGTAACCCTGTTAAATTTAGAGGGGAATTGAAAATTTGTTAAGGGCTCAAGTTGATTTATAATTTTTTGAGCTGTGCTTAATTCTATTTTTGTTTGCTTAAGTTCGTCTTCTATCTGCTCTAATTTTTTGAGATGCTCATTTAGTTTTGTG
>CAMDPB010000111.1 GCA_945903885.1 Candidatus Finniella inopinata | reverse complement strand
TGATGCTCAAAAAGTAATGGTGCAAGATATGCTTTCTCATAATTCACAGACAATTTACGGGACCACCATTGTTTCGATAAGACGTGAAAACCATGTTGTTATGGCGGGTGATGGCCAAGTAACATTAGGTTCCCAGATTATGAAAGGGAAAGCCAGAAAGATTCGTCGTATTGGCGGTGGAAAGGTTCTTGCGGGTTTTGCAGGTGCCACAGCTGATGCTTTTGCCCTGCTTGAAAGGCTTGAAACAAAGCTAGAGCAATACCCAACCCAGCTAGCACGTGCTTGCGTTGAAATGGCAAAAGACTGGCGTACCGATAGATATTTGCGCAAGCTAGAAGCAATGATGATTGTTGCAGATAATCAAAAAACGTTTCTAATGAGTGGCACTGGTGATGTTATTGAACCAGATGATGATGTGATTTCAATTGGATCTGGTGGTGGATTTGCTTTGGCTGCCGCTAAAGGAATGCTAAGCGTTCCTGATGTAACGCTAGACATTGAGGTTATTGCCAAACGTTCCTTAGAAATTGCCGCCGAAATGTGCATTTATACAAATGATCAAATTATTATAGAAACACTCAGTTAATGACCCAACTTACCCCTAAAGAAATTGTCACTGAATTAGATCGCTTTATTGTTGGCCAGCAAGATGCCAAACGAGCAGTAGCTGTTGCATTACGTAACCGCTGGCGTCGTATGCAATTGCCATCTGATTTAATTGATGAAGTGCTGCCAAAAAATATATTAATGATCGGGCCAACTGGCGTAGGGAAAACAGAAATTGCCAGACGATTGGCAAGACTTGCAAATGCACCTTTCATTAAAGTTGAAGCAACAAAATTCACTGAAATTGGATATGTTGGTCGCGACGTTGAACAAATCATTCGTGATTTAATTGAAATGAGCATCCACATGCAGCGTGAAAGTTTACGTACTGAAGTAAATGAACGCGCAGTAATTTCAGCCGAAGAAAAAATTCTAGATGCGCTAGTTGGGACAACATCAACACCTGACACGCGCCAAAAATTCAGACGGATGCTTCACACGGGCGAGCTGGATGAAAAACAGATAGACGTTGAAGTTCAAGATAATTCTAGTTCACTACCAACTTTTGACGTTCCAGGCATGCCAGGCGCGCAAATGGGAATGATCAACCTTGGTGATGTATTTGGCAAAGCTTTTGGCAACAAAACAAAATCCCGTAATGTTTCGGTAAAAGAAGCACAAAAACTATTGCTTACTGAAGAAGCTGACAAACTGCTTGATCAAGAAAAAATTGTAGCAAGTGCAATTGCCCAAGTAGAACAAAACGGCATTGTCTTTCTTGATGAAATTGACAAAATTTGTGCACGCACAGAAAATCGTGGCGGAGATGTAAGCCGTGAAGGCGTGCAACGTGATTTGTTACCGCTTATAGAAGGCACAACAGTTTCTACAAAACATGGCCCAATAAAGACTGATCATATTTTATTTATCACCAGTGGCGCTTTTCATGTTTCAAAACCATCTGATTTGCTGCCTGAATTGCAGGGGCGTTTACCAATACGCGTAGAGCTTAAAGCCCTGAGTACTGATGATTTTGTACGCATTCTCACCGAACCTGAAGCCAATCTTATTCTGCAATCTGTTGCTATGTTGAAAACAGAAAATGTTACTTTAGAATTTAAAAAAGATGCTATTCAAACCATTGCTGAATTAGCAGCTAAAATTAATGAAGAAATAGAAAATATCGGTGCGCGACGCTTGCACACTATTTTGGAAAAGTTGCTTGAAGACATTAGCTTTACAGGCCCTGATCGAGCTGGGGAAACATTCACTATTACAAAAAAATATGTTGAAGAAAAAGTATCGGCTTTGGCACAAAATCAAGACCTTTCAAGGTTTATTCTTTAATCTACAGCCCCTCTTATTGAGAGCTAAGACCACCCCATATTGGGTGGGTTCAGTCTGGACAAAAATATATTAAAAAAGCGTTGCCCAGTATTTTTTATAATAAAAAATCTTGTCGTATTCAAACCAAGCATAGGTTCTTCACATTTCAATGATCAATTGAATAAGATGTGCTACAGGGCAACAGGAAAAGTTAAAAATTTTTAACGCTATCTTTTAAAGAGATTTTATCTTGTGATTATCAGGTGTAAAAAATTCAAAACAAAGAAAAAAAATTATGAAGAGTTCCTTATTTTTTTTATGGAATATTCTATCCCTATTGAACGCCACCACTGATATAAATCCATCTTTTAATGAACACCCGGCAACGAAAAAATCTAGTGTAGAGCCAGACTCTCCATTAACAGATATAGAATCTGAAACAGAAGCGAGCACTAGCCATGGAATAGTCAGGAGCAGATCTCTCTCTACAAGATTACCTTCATTCTCAACAAACTCGGCAGATACTGATCAAGAAGATAATGAAGAATCTGAATTTGACGATGCCCACAAACCACTTGCGCTAAAAAGATATAAATCAGACTCTCCAAAAGTAACTGAAGAAGCCAGACGCAAAAGTCGACGATTAGAAGTACTTCTACCTAGCGATGATTTTACCCATACATATTACGGAAATGTTATTGAATCTTCTCACTATACAAGTATAAGATCAGAAGTTTTTCTTACAAAAGCTTTTTGTAACCTTAATGCAGCTGACATACAACGCTTACTTGAAGAATTAAATATCTCGACATTTTCTTCGCCTTTTCATGTGAGAAAAGCAGAGAATTTTTTTGGCTATTATACTGCAGCAGTTTATGATGTTTACGAAGATGAAAATTTAAAATATGTGGTTAAATTTTACAACCCAAATAGAACAACTTTTGATAAAATTCGAAATTTAATAGAAGTAAAAAAAACTCGTGCTCTACGTAAAACAAGTAAAATGATTAGTTTGCTACCAAGACTTTGTTTTCATGAAAGATTAGGTGATTTATCGCTAGCGGCAGGCGCAAATTACTACTTTTCCATTCACCATGCAGCTCAAGGAGAATTAGCAAGAGATATTTTTAAAAGTTATGCAAGTGCCGATGCTATTAAGAAACCCTTTCTTAGAACCAAAGTTTTAGAAGCAATAGCAGCTATCGGAGAATCAATAGGAAGCTTTCATTGTCATCAGGGTTTAAATAATGAATTTTCACAAAAAAGCTGCGTTGATTATATAACCAGAGCTGCCCCTAGCTTTAACACTATCATCCACAAAGATTTACATCCCGGTAATATTTTTGTTGATTTAAGACCATTCGCTGAACATAAAGTTACTTTAATTGACTTAGAATCAATGTACGTGTCATGCGTAAGACGCAGATCAAACATTGAAGAATTAGATTATTTGAAAGTAAAAACAGCTGAAATTCTTGACGTTCATTCTGACCCAGACTTGTTAGCTATTCTAGATAAATCATATAGATCTGGCATGCAAAAAACATATGATTTTTATAAAACCAAATATGCCTCTCCAGGATGATCATGGTTTTTTTTACAAATAATTACACCGATAAATTTTATTTAAATTTCACCTTATCTAAACCATAACAATGTGGTAAAAGTTATTTGGTTCTTTACACTCAAGAGAAAAAATTGAGTCTTTTCAAAACCTTAAGGCGCGACCAAAAAGAAGCCATTGGGCTTTTACAAATAGGCACCTTTCTAGAGTATTTCGACCTGATGCTCTACGTTCATATGGCAGTCTTACTAAACGAATTATTTTTCCCGAAAACTGATCAACGAACAGCTGCGATTTTATCAGCATTCGCATTTTGTTCAACATATTTATTTAGACCAGTTGGCGCCATGCTATTTGGGTATATTGGAGACCAAATTGGAAGAAAAGCATCTATTATTATTTCCACATCGATGATGGCGGTCAGTTGCTTTTTCATGAGCATTTTACCTACCTATGAAGAGATTGGAATTTTTGCAAGCGTTGCCATGATTACGTGCCGGATTTTGCAAAGCTTTTCTGCTACTGGAGAAGTCATTGGGGCAGAATTTTACCTTTCTGAAATTTTAGCCCCCCCAGCATCGTACAGAGTTGTGTCTTGGGTATCTGAGTTGTGCACCTTAGGTAGTCTAGTAGCACTTTTAGCTGCTAGCCTTATATTCAAGTGTGGTGCAAGCTGGAGGGCCATGTTTATTTTAGGTGGCATGATAGCTCTTTCAGGTGCGGTTGCGCGGCGAAAACTTAGAGAGACTCCAGATTTTTTAAAATCACGAGCAAATAAACAGTTCACTGAATCAAAAAACTCTCATGTTTCTAAAAAAACTTCTTTGGCTTATTTCTTTATCTATTCAGGGTTCCCGCTTTGTTTTTACGTGATTTTTATCTATTGCGCAGACATCCTGAAATATTCCATGCATTACACTGCTGAACATATTATCAACCATAATCTTTTCTTAACCATTTTAAGTTTTGCAATTGGAATATCGATCATATTTCTAAGTAAAAAAGTTCACCCTTTAAAAATACTAAGGATTCGGGCAATTTTATCATCGGTAGTTTTGTTTCTTATTCCTTTCTTATCTCTTACCAACATTTATACGTTAACCACCGTTCAAGTTCTTTTAACAGTGTTTACGCTGGGTACGCTGCCTGCCATTCCAATATTTTTCAAACACTTTCCCGTGCACCGTAGGTTCACCTACAGCAGTATGCTTTATGCTATATCACGAGCATTCATGTATGTAATCACATCATTTGGGTTGGTGTATTT
>CAMDPB010000110.1 GCA_945903885.1 Candidatus Finniella inopinata | reverse complement strand
TCAAGATTAAGTAAGGTCAGCCTGAGTGAAGTGGCTGAATATTACACAAGATTAAAACAAGATAATTCGATACTTGCCCAAGCATTTTTACAAATTAATGAGCATCAAGAATTAAATTCGATTGTTCCATACCGTGAATTACGTGAACTTTTACTAAAGGACAAATCTACAAAAAATTTGGTGGGATCTGCACGTGCTTATAGCCCTAAGGCACCGGTTTATATTGCATTTATGGATTCAGATGTTGCTTCATTGCGTACCAGCACAACAGGTATTTTTAGCGTATATGAGCAAGCCATTGTGGCAGCTCCCAACGCTATTCATGGTTTAACTACGGGTTATTGTGTTTTCGTTAGTCAAAATCCGTTTATTGCATTTGCTGTTGCTTTAGACCTTGCAACTCGGCAAGCTCTTTCAACAGTATTTCCTTTAGCCCCCTATTTTCCTGAGCCAAACGCAGTTATTCGGGTTTTAGATGGCTATGAAACCTTAGAAGTCTCATTTCCAGGGGTAAATTTCAGTAAGTACGCACACTATACGAGCCCTCAAGAGTTACCTTTATTGATACACGAAGTGGTTAAATGTAGATTTCAAGGATCCAATCTACAAGCTTCTTCGTACTTTAAGTTTATAGCAGATGGCGCTCTTGAAACTGAAGTACCACAACGCTTTTTACAAAACCGTAAGAAAAAAGACGGAACTAAAAATGCAAAAATGTTTTGTGGTGAATTCTCACAAAAAGATAATCAGTTTATGTCTATCACTATTCAAGATCTTACAATGGTTCGTAATACATCACAGTCGCACCTTAAATCGCGTGATTGGGCGGGTTACGTTTATAAAGATCTAGAAGAAAGAATGAAAACAGGAAGCATTACAATTATCGAGATTAACCAACCGGGTGCAATTGTTAAAAACAGAAAAGATCAATTTTTAATTAGTATGTTTGCTTCTGTACATGGTGCGCATTCACCGACAGCCATTACTCTAAGAGAAGTTAAAGCGCATGACTATAACTTGTTAGAATATTTATTTGATCTTCTTCAAAATTATGAGGAAAGAGTTCCCGCCAAATTAACGATAACGTATGGTAAAGCTGATAAAAGTACAAAACTAACAGGAAATTTGATGAGAAAACACATTGCCACTTACGATGGTGCATATGGTGTTATTGATAGATTTTATAGTAAACCAGTTGCTGCTTTAGTTGCGCAAGCGGCTCATAGTTGCGGGCGTGCGGAAATACCAGTAATTGTTCGTTATATTCAGTTTACCTATAAGCAGGCACCTTTGAAGGCTTTGGTTGATGTGGGCGTTAAACAAGAGGATTCAGTAGAGGTGTCTTCTATAGGACCTCTAGCTTTAGTAAAGGAGGAATCATGCCCCACTAAGGCAGAATTAAAGATGCCAAACATTCAAAGGCTTATAAAAAGTTTATGGGCGATAACTACCTATAAACATATAGATACCTTTGCGAGTTTAAGCTCGGGTAATGCGAGCAGAATTACCAATAGCGGAAAAACTGTATCTGGAAACACAAGAAAACTATGGTCAGCATTTGATATAGAGGATTGGGATAGGGTTCTAAATGGATTAAGTGTATCTCTTGACGATTTAGCTAAAGCTATGAACACAAGTGTAGATAGTCTAAAAGCAGCACAAAGTAGTCAATATAACTTTTTAGATGTCTTTTTTTCTTTAAGCATGTAAAGGGGTTCTAGGCCGGTGTCATTTTTCAAAGTGGATATACCGTCTTGATGGTCAACACCTAATTTAAAAAAGATTCAATTTTTTACTCCCTCAAAGGGGTTCCATAAAGAACGCAGCAAAAACATGTAACAATTCCTGATAAAGGTATGTAGATAAGGTGTTTCTAGGGCATCGTCAACTTAACTTTAGGTTGCTAGAATAAAGGTACGTATGTACCCAGAATCGATTTATGATGCAATTAGATCAACATCTCAAACGTCACCGTTTTCCTTTATCGATCATTAGTCAAACCGTGTGGCTGTATCATCGCTTTAACCACAGCTACCGTGATATCCAGGAACAGCTAGCCTTTCGTGGTATTATCCTTAGCCATGAAACGGTTCGTGAGTGGTGCCTGAAATTTGCAGACCATTTTAAAAATGTCATCAAAAAACGAGAAAGAAAACCAAGCGACAAATGGCATTTGGATGAAATGACCGTGAAGATTAATGGCGAACCTTTTGTGCTGTGGCGTGCTGTTGATGAGGAAGGAATAGAATTAGATGTGTTTTTGCAAAAGCGTCGAAATAAGAAAGCAGCGATTCGATTTCTGAGTCGCTTGCTTAGAGTTCATCCTTGTCCACGCGTTATTGTCACGGACAAGCTTAAAAGCTACAACAAACCAATAAAACACATGTGTTCTAAAGCTAAACACCTCTCACACAAACGCTTAAACAATCGTGTAGAAAACGCCCATCAACCGACGCGTCGCAAAGAGAAATGTTTAATCAAATTCAAATCTCCCCCTGGTGTACAAAGACTTTTATCATTAATGGGTAAGGTTCGCAATATTTTTGCCGTAGATGTTAGCCGCTATAAAAAGAAAGCACCAGATCAACGACTGGCATTTGCAGCTGCCCAAGCCATTTGGTTAGAGGCAGCTCTAGGGCTAATTTCTATCTAAATGCTAAGAAAATCAGCCTCATTTTGCCTTACTCTAGTTAAGTTGACGATGACGTTGTAACGCGTGCTGTTTGTGACATAGAGTGCCGATTTGTTAATAAGCAAGGCAATACGGTGGTAACAGTCATACTCACAACGGGAAGGATGAATAATTTTATCAGTTTCATCGTAAATAAATTTCTTACTCGTAGATGATATAAATTCTTTGGGAAATTTATAGAACTTCACCTGTGATAATGGAATCCCATTATTCAAAGTGTTTTTCAAAAAAATATGAGCATTTTGAAGCTCTACATGCTGATCGCCATTTAATGTTAGTACTTTAATTAATAACCGTAAGGGTTGCGTGTATGTTGCGGCCAACGCATCTACAGCAAGCCAATGAAATTGATTACGATAATCTCTTTGGGTAGTCTCATTTCCCAAGGTAAGCACAATTTGGTCAATTTTATCTGGTGGCAAAAAATTATGGACTTGCTTTTTAATCTTACAAAACGCTTGAGTGTCATCAACACTAGAATCATTGTAAAAACGCAGAGCTTTAGCAATTTTCCAATTTTGATCTCCCGGTTTAAGCAAATCTGCCACTAACAGCTCTTGTGCTTTTTCCTCAACCTCTGTTTTGTATTTGTTGCTGCTATAAATCAACATCGTTGCCAGGTTGTCCATCATCAAACGGTAACGCTTGTACACAAAACATAAAAGCCATAAGCAGCTTTGATTTTCATCTAAACGATTCAAACCCTGAACTGTATAATGTTCGACAAGGCTTGCGTAATAATCTAGAGCAGTTTTAGAAAGGTTGAGTATTGGAAAAACACGATCTGAGATTTGGTACAAAGGCAATAACCGTTCAAAGTTGCTAACTTCTTTGCTAACTGCGCTCAGTCTAAAATTTTTTGGATGTTTTTTAAGACAAGTAATTGCATAAAATGGCTCAGATTCCTCAAGTAGGCTCAATAATAATTCACGTTCAAGAGGTTGCATGTTAGAGGTAATCGTTAAATAAAGCCGTTCTTTTTCATGGCCAAGTGCTCTTGAGATAATCTGTTCTTGAAATGTGGTGTAGCCGGGTATCGTGATTTTGTTATTTTTTAGGAAATCAAATAACCTGCGAAATAGAAAAAGTGGTTCATTAGAAATACGGCATAATGATTTTGATTTTTCTAGCAAAAGAGGAATATGATTAGAAGGGTTGAACAACGTCATTTTCATCAATTGCAGGATAGCTCGTTGATTGCGGTATCTTTGGGTCCTACTTACAGTTTTTGCACTTGGGTTCTTCTCCTGAGTAAAAGCGATTAAGAATATATGCGGTATCTTCCTTAACATCTTCCAGCGTAAAATTAAAAAATTGATGCTTTGCTTTAAAATACCCCAACTGAATAATAAGATCGATCGAACTTGCTATTGAATTTTTAGATTCTAAAAGAACTTGCTCTTCTGTATTGAGATCAAACCAAAACTGACGCTCATCATCGTTAAACTCTGGTATAGTAAAGAGATCATCAATTTCATTTTCAGGAAGAATGCGAATGCGCTTTGTGTGTGCAAAATTTGGCATAATTTTACACGCACTTCACTTTAGTCTTGCTTTATAGCACGGTAATAAACAGACCGAGTAATCCCAACCATTTCACAGATTTTGGTCACAGAAAACGCATCATTTGCGCGAAATGACGCGAGTAATTCTTTTTTATCAGGTGTTAGGGCTCGAGGTCTGCCACCTTTTCTCCCTTTTGCATGAGCTGCTTCAACGCCTGCTTTAACGCGCTCTATAATCAGCGCGCGCTCCATTTCGGAAAAAGCCGCACACATACTAAACAAGACCATCCCAAGTGGAGTTGTGGTATCGATGTTATTTTCAAGAGCGACAAAATTCACCTGCTTTTCCTTAAACTCATTGATAAGAGTTATAAGCTTAAGCATCCGCCGGCCCAGACGGTCTAAACGAACGACACAGACTATATCTCCAGGTCTAAGTTTGTTAATCAGCAAATTTAATTCCTTACGATCCTCTTTAACTCCAGAAACCTTTTCCTGAAATATTTCATCGCAACAAACAGACTTA
>CAMDPB010000109.1 GCA_945903885.1 Candidatus Finniella inopinata | reverse complement strand
CTTGCAAAAAATGCCGAAACCATATTGCAAGCAACTGACATGAAAGTCGCTTTTGAAAATAAGTCACTATTTAGCTTTAAAAAGCTTCCTCCTAAAATTGCGGTGAATAAAGTTTCTCTTTCCTTAAAACGTGGAGAAACCTTAGGTGTGGTCGGGGAAAGTGGGTCGGGCAAATCAACCCTTGTTTTTGCAATTTTGCGCCTTGTTAGTTCAAGCGGTAAAATTGTGTTTATGGGCAATGAATTGCCTAGCACTTTAAAGTTAATGCGCCCCCTTCGTAAAGATTTACAAATTATTTTCCAAGATCCTTTTGGGTCGTTGAATCCACGTTTTTCTATTTTAGATGTCGTGTGTGAAGGCCTTAAAGTTCATGAAGCCAGTTTATCAGCAAATGCATTGCGTATTCGGGCTGAAAAAGTTTTAGAACAAGTCGGGCTTAGTGCTGAATTTTTATATCGTTACCCCCATGAATTATCAGGCGGTCAACGCCAAAGGGTAGCGATTGCTCGTGCCCTTGTTCTAAACCCAAAGGTTGTTATTTTGGATGAACCAACATCTGCCCTTGATCGTTCCATTCAAGCCGATATTTTGGACTTGCTTCGCCAATTACAAAATGATTTGCAGCTTTCATACATCTTTATCAGTCATGACCTAAAGGTCGTGCGTGCAATGGCGCATCGAATGATTGTTATGCATCAAGGTCAAATAGTCGAGCAGGGCGATGCTCAGCAGGTTTTTGAACACCCTCAGCACGATTACACAAAAGCGTTGTTGAACGCTTGTTTTGATTGAGCTCTGCTTTAACACTATTGCATTCTGTATAATTTTGTTTTCTGCTTAAACACATACGTAAATTTCTAGGTCCTTCAGAATGTTCTTAAAAACTTTTCGTTATAGTTTTATTTTGGTGGGCATGTGTTTTTCGCTAAACGCAATAGATTTTCTAGAGTTTTATGTAGACACCTCTCCTAAAAAATCTGTGGAACCACACCAGACAGAATCTTTTGATTCTAAGAAGCTACATCAAGGCACACCTGTAATTATATGTGATCCATACGGTGGAGTTATAGGAGTTTATGAGGACTCACTTTGTTCCCAAGTAAATATCAGCGAACTTAAAAAACTCCAAGAATCACTAAAAACGGACATGATATTTTATAACTCTCATGCTATTGCCAATACAATTCTTCTTGGCGGAGCTTTTTACTATTCACCTGAAATTTCTGCTGTTTCTACGTTGTATATGGGTTGCTGCGCTATTGTTTATGGTGCGTTCTCTATCAACTCAAACATAAAATGTGCAGAATCTCAAAATTCGACAGAACAAAATGTTCTAAGTACGTTGTTCTATTTTCAACGTAGACAATCATGCTTAAACATGTTGGCCGCTGCCAGTTTTATGGAGGGCGAATTTTTGGAAGTGCCAGTGCTGGGTTACACACTTGGTGGCTTGGCTTTAGTAGCTGCTGTTGGCAATAGTCTCTTTTTTGGATGCGCTAGTTGATTTTTCAAATAACTGACATTGCAATCTTCATGTTTTTGTTCTTTGTTAGTGCTTGGAAAAATATTTAAAAATCTCTTTAATGACCTTAAAATCTTTTCGCCGATGCTTTATTTTTCTCTACTTATCAGCATTTTCACTCGATGCCCCAATGGAATTATGGGATATGGAAAACCAAATTATCCCAGCAAACTACAGAATTAGCTCAGACGCATCTGTTGATGATGTCAAACAGGAAATAGATACATCTATACTAATTGGCAAAGCTCATGCTGGTCTAACTACTGCGTATCTTGGTTTGTTTCTTTATTATGATCAAAAAGATGCTGTTCCTTTGGTTGCTTTGTATCTTGGCTATTCTGCTCTGGTTTATTGTGCATCAAGCTTTGATAACTTTCAAACGTGTAAAACTCTTCGGCATCCTGAAGCAAAAATCGCCCTGGAAAGATTTATTTTTCATCAGCGCAGCCAATCAGGTTTTTATGGCTTAAGTAGCATGTGTTTTTTTGGTGATGCGATTGTTAATCCCTCACTTGATTTTCCATTTAAGCATTACGGAGCTGTCTTTGTAGTATGTGCTGTAGTAAATAGTTTTCTGTTTGAATAGCTTAATTTTTTGATGTTATGACATTGCATTTTTTATAATTTTAGTTTTTTATTGATTTAGAAATGAAATCCATCTTTGTCTATAAATGCATTTAAAAATTGTTCTCCGTAATTTTATTTTTTTGTTTCTCGTTTTTGCTGTAAATTCTATGGATGCTCCGAATGAACTGGAAGAAAAAAATGCAAAGTCTCGCTTTTTTCAAAAAGTTCAAGGAGCAGCAAGTATTTTTGCAGGGGTTGCCTTAATTTGTGACCCTATAGAAAGCGCCCAAATTATTGCAGGTCAAGCTTTGTTTATGTCAACGATCGATCTTGCCAATTTTAAAGTTGCTGATTTGGAAAATGAAGAAACTAAGAATAAAGCTATGGGCCATTTATTGTCTGCATCCCTTAATGCTAGCGCTGCTTATTCAATTTTATACGGTGCGGCTGAATACTATTTTACATGTGATCCCAAATATATTTATTTTGGCTCAATGCTTCTAATAGGTGCAGGTGTTAATACTCTTTTGCATTCGTAAGTTGAGTGTTTTTATATGGTTTCACTTCTTGCTGACCGTTTTGGTGTAGCTACGTTCTAAAAGGTGCTGTCACTAAGGTTTTATCGCGAAAACCTTGCAAAAAGTGCCCAAATTTTGTAATACTAGTCCGATAGATTTAACTTTTTGGTAGGCATGTCCAGCGTGGCACGAGCTAGTTCTTTTGAAGATAAAACAACCCCCTTCGGAGCATATGACCGCAATGCTTTTCTAAAAGCATATGAGCAAATGGTGCTGATTCGTCGTTTTGAAGAACGAGCGGCGCAGCTTTATGGCATGGGTCTTATTGGTGGTTTTTGTCACTTATATATTGGGCAAGAAGCTGTTGTGGTTGGTATTCAATCGGCTATGCAACCTCAAGATACTGTTATTACCTCATACCGTGACCATGGCCATATGTTGGCATGCGATATGGACCCGCGCGGCGTTATGGCAGAGTTAACTGGTCGTTCCGGTGGGTATTCAAAAGGTAAGGGCGGTTCAATGCATATGTTTAGCCGTGAAAAAGGGTTCTACGGCGGGCACGGAATTGTTGGTGCTCAAGTGCCAATCGGTGCTGGTCTGGCTTTCGCCCATAAATACAAAGGCGATAAGGGCGTATGCGTTGCCTATTTGGGGGACGGTGCAGCTAACCAGGGACAAGTATACGAAACACTTAACATGGCAGCGCTTTGGAAGCTTCCGGTAGTTTTTGTTATTGAAAATAATGAATATGCTATGGGCACATCAACAGCCAGGGGAACATCTAACGCTAACTTTGAAAACCGTGGCGAACCTTGGGGTATACCTGGGCGTGTAGTTAATGGAATGAACTTAATTCAGGTTCGTGAAGCTGCTGATTGGGCGCTAGAACGGGCACGATCAGGTGAAGGACCTGCAATATTGCATTTTAAAACCTACCGTTATCGTGGACATTCAATGTCTGATCCAGCTAAATATCGCACCAAGGAAGAAGTCGAAGAAGTCAAAACATCCCACGATGCTATCGATGCCATTCGTAACCTAGGCCTTGCCTCAGGTAAAATCACCGAAAGCGATTTTGAATCAATTGAAAAACGTGTAAAAGACATTATGAAAGACGTTATTGAATTTGCTCAAACATCGCCAGAGCCTGATGAATCAGAACTATATACAGATATTTTGGTGGAGGCATAAATGGCAACATTAACAGTACGTGAAGCACTACGTGACGCAATGGCTGAAGAAATGCGTCGCGACGGTGACGTTTTTGTGATGGGTGAAGAAGTTGCCCAATATCAAGGCGCTTACAAGGTTACCCAAGGACTTTTGCAAGAGTTTGGTGAAAACCGCGTGATCGATACACCAATTACTGAACATGGTTTTGCAGGAATAGGCGTTGGAGCAGCATTCTTGGGGTTAAAGCCAGTCGTTGAATTCATGACCTTTAACTTTTCCATGCAAGCAATTGATCATATTATTAACTCAGCTGCCAAAACACTATATATGTCTGGCGGGCAAATGGGTTGCCCAATTGTTTTCCGCGGGCCAAATGGTGCGGCATCTCGCGTGGGTGCGCAACATTCCCAATGTTTTGCTAGTTGGTATGCGCATATTCCAGGTCTAAAAGTTGTAGCACCTTACAGCGCCGCTGATGCTAAAGGACTTTTAAAGTCAGCCATTCGTGACCCCAACCCAGTCATTTTCCTAGAAAATGAACTTATTTATGGCACAAGTTTTGATGTGCCAGATGATGAAGATCACATTGTGCCAATTGGCAAAGCAGCCGTTGTGCGCGAAGGGTCAGATGTTACAATTACTGCATTTTCTATTTGTGTTCGCCATGCCTTAGAAGCAGCTGATGCGTTAGCTGAAATGGGTATTGAAGCTGAAGTTATAGATTTGCGCACAATTCGCCCATTAGACACCGAAACCATTTTGGAATCCGTTCGCAAAACGAACCGATTAGTAAACATCGAAGAAGGTTGGCCATTCGCTGGCATCGGTGCGGAAATTTGTGCTCTAGTCTGTGATCAAGCGTTTGATTATCTAGATGCTCCTCCACTTCGTGTGTGTGCAGAAGATGTGCCATTACCCTATGCTGCGAATTTAGAAAAATTAGCTTTGCCTAATGTTGAAAAAATCATCCAAG
>CAMDPB010000108.1 GCA_945903885.1 Candidatus Finniella inopinata | reverse complement strand
GAGGGCTATTTAATCTAACACTAGTAGCGGTGGCTGACCCACCATCGCCTGCAAAACCTGAAGTTGTTACGCTTCCACCTGCAATGGTATAAATGAAATTAGCTGTTCGGCTACTACCAAAATATGTACCTGCAGTACCAACAACCATTCGAATGCGATTATTGGTAGTATCAGCAATGTACAAGTTGTTTGAGCTATCAACAAAAACACCCCAAGGGTTATTTAAGCTAGCAGCTGTTGCAAGTAGACTGTCACCAGCTGAACCAGCTGTTCCAGTACCTGCAATGGTGTAAATCTTACCAATATCAGCTGTGGTTCGGCTACTACCAAAATATGAACCTGCAGTACCAATAAGCATTCGAATACGATTATTGCTAGTATCTGCAAAATAGACATTCTTTAAATTATCAACAAAAACGCTCCGAGGGTTATTTAAGTTAGCATCAGTGGCAGCTGCACCGTCACCACTAAAACCAGCTGTTCCAGTACCTGCAATGGTTGAAATAAACCCGGTACTTGCTGTAATTTTTCGAATGCGGTTATTTGCAGTGTCTGAAAAATAGACATCGCCAGAGCTATGCACAAAAACACCAAAGGGGTTATTTAACCTGGCAGCAGTGGCAATTGCGCCATCACCGGAAAATGAAACAGCACTTCCTGCAATGGTTGAGACATTGTAGCTAGCGGTCGCATTAAGACCTGTAAATAAGGTCAGCCCAATAGCAATTAAAAACAACCCCGTTAAAAAAGTATTTTTGCGTTGAATATTTGCTGTAATCATCACTCTTCTTCTTGTATACACACAATATAAGAATGATTGTCACAGATTTATATTTACATATTGTTAATTAAACTTACAATTAAAATATAATTTTATTATTGTATGTCGAATAAGTGAAAAATAATAAACTTGGATCTTACGACCAAGTCGTAGGAAAACTAGCGAGACAAAAAAATAATGACGAATAAACAGGACTGAATTGACACACCTTGCAAGAAGGCTAGTGATGACGCTTTCCTAGGGTTGTAAGAAGCAGTTCGTGAAATCAGCCGGGATAGTGCCTTACTTATCGTCGCTCTTTAAAAAAACTTGTTAGCAACTGAGCACATTCGTTTTCTAAAACACCGGCAATAACATCTGGTTTAAAGTGAGAATGGTTAAAAATTTTAGGACCGTGCTCTACGCCTCCAGTTTTAGGATCGTACGCCCCAAAAACAAGTTTACCAATTCTGGCTTGAGCAATTGCCGCCGCACACATAGGACAAGGCTCGAGCGTTACATAAAGCGTGCATTCATTTAGATATGGAGTTTGCAAATGGGTAATGCCCTGTTGAATAGCCAACATCTCTGCATGATGCAGCGGATTGCAGTCCATAACGCACTGATTATGAGTTTGCGCAATTATGTGATCATTTATCACTAAAATGGCTCCAACTGGCACTTCATCATGATGCACGGCGTGTTTGGCTAACTGCACGGCTTGGCGCATATAGTCCATAGAAATACCTGTCAGACAACTTTGTTGTGCTTATTATACAGGCACAAAATATCCTGCGTTAACACTTTATTAACTTATCCCCAAAATCTGTGGATAAATCATTGGATAAATCAGGGATAAGAGTACTAGGCTGAGGCCAGCTGTCATGTCTGTTCGCTTTGCTGAAAAAACAGGCTAGTCCCGTAAAACCCTTTTATTCCGCTGGTTTTAAAAAAAATTATCAAAAAATTTTATTTAATTTTCTGCATAGAACCTATTCATAAAAATAGAAAAAAAAATGTGGATAACTATGTGTCAATCCCTAAATAGTCCATTGACATCATTTTTTTTGGCATTCATTGTGGTTTTTTTATAAACATTGTTTTAAGGGGGGGTACATAGCGCGTGGAGGTTATTTATAGAGATGCCTTAATGCTAGCTATTAATAAGCCAGCAGGCCTTCCTGTGCACAAAGGTGCAGGTCGAAAAATGGAAACTCTTGAAGACTATTTAGATGATCTACGTTTTGGCTTACCTAAAAGACCTGAACTTGCACACCGATTAGATAAAGACACCACCGGATGCTTACTTTTAGGCAGAAATAAAGTAGCCTTAAAAAGGTTAAGTGAACTTTTCTTAAATCATCAAATTCAAAAAACCTATCTTGCTGTGGTGCATGGCGTTATTGCGGCACAAGCTGGAGAGATTAATCTCCCTATCGCTAAAAAATCAAAAGATAAAAGATCCTGGTGGGGGAGAATTGATATTGAGGGCCAGCAAGCGTTTACTCAATATGAAGTGTTACGTAGCTCAACGACAGGCACTCTTGTAAAATTAGTTCCTGTAACGGGGCGCACGCACCAATTAAGAATTCACTTGCAAGCCATTGGGCACCCCATTATTGGCGACGAAATATACGGCATAAAGAACGAGAAGCAATCACTTTGTTTGCATTGCGCTGAAATGACAGTGCCACTGTATGCTAAGCGTGAGAAAATTATAGTCAAATCACCCTTACCTGAAGCTTTCAATAAGGCAATGATTTCTATGGATATATAAGAAGTAAAATTATTTTTCTTCAATCACACCCATACCCCGAATTGCCAGTAAAATGATGGCAAAATGCAATTAACAAACTGTTAACATGCGTGTAGCAAAATAAATACATATATTCAATAGAGAATTATCACTATTTACTGTTATTTTTAATTATTAAGCACTAAAGAATATAAATGACTATTAATCCTCTTCATTGCCGCTTAAACGATTATCTTCTAGCAGCATGGTTGCTTGCTCTTTTATTTTAGGATTGGTGCTTTTTTGTGCACGCTTTGCGCGACTAAGGGCCAGGTGAGAATCCCCCATACGAATTGCCGCCTCAGCCTGGGCAAGGTCTGCATGATCAGCTTGGTTTAGTTTACGGTGAGCACCAACCTTAAGCAACCAGGCCATAACGTTATCAGGGTCATCCTGAGTAATGCGATTTAGCTGATCAAGGGCTTCTTGAGCACTATCGCTTGAGCTAGTGAATAGCGCTTGAGCATAGAGCAAACGAATGGACAAAGCGTCGGGAGCAAGACCTACTGCTTTTTTCAGATGTTGCAAAGCAGCAGATGCATTTCCTGATTCTAGTAAAATCTGACCATACATTTCATGGATATAAGGGTTGTTGGGTGATTCTGCAAGCAGCGTATCAAGTTTGCTAAAGGCCTCTGCATATTGGCCCTTTCGTGCGTAAACAATGACCTTGGCAACGTTTGCTGCTGGAGTATCTTTACGATAGTAAAAACGCTCAACTTCAGAAGGCTTTAGCAAATTTGCCATAAAAATAGCTTGGACAATTTGGAATTCTTGTTCCCATTCAGGGGGAATTTCTCCATGGTCAGGGCTTTTCTCACGATAATTTTTAAAAGCGTTAATACGATCTTGATCACTAGGGTGAGTTTGAAGATAGGGAATTTCACCGAAACTATTCATTTTTTTAAATAGTTCGAACGTTTCAATAAATCCTTCGGTGCTTAGGTCAGCTTCTTGCATCATGCGGAAGCCTGCGGCATCAGCCTCTTTTTCATGGGTTCTTGAAAAACTTGCAAATGTTCCCATGGCAGCGCCCTGCCCCAACATGCTACCTGCTAGGAGAGCTTCCATACCACCACCAGCTAACGCTGCAGCACCGCCTAGCAAGGTGCCGATAATAGAAGCGGCCGTAACACCTTTCATTTCATTACTCATGCGATGCATGTGTCCACCAGTAATATGCCCTAATTCATGGGCAAGAACGGCCGTTAATTGCTTCACATTTTTAAATTTAATAATAAGCCCAGTGTGAATAAATATTTTTGCTTCATTGGTTGCAAAGGCGTTAATGCTTTTATCGACCACGAAATATATTTTTGGCACAAACAAAATCTTACTAGATTTGCACAATCGCTCTAGAATGCCCCTGACTAATTTCTCAGCTCGCGCATCAACAACAATGCTGTGCTGCTTTAGTTCAGCAGAAAGGTGGATATTAAGACTCAGGAAAAATACGAAAAATCGTAAAAGCTTCACTTCAAGGTTTCTTCTACAAAGATGGGGTATGTTCTAGGGTAAAAGTCTTTTTCATCGGGTTCAAGCTTGCCCTTACGCCCGCAGGCAGTCAGGAACAATATTGCGATGATAAGAAAAATGGTGGGTGATGAAGGGATTGAACCTCCGGCCCTCTCGGTGTAAACGAGACGCTCTACCGCTGAGCTAATCACCCATTTAAAAAAGGCATGGCTTAAAAAGCCATGCCTATTTATAGCAAAAAGTAATTTACTTTTCAACTGCTTCTTTCAATTGCTTTCCTGGGCGGAATTTTGGAAGACGCTTTGCTGGAATTTTAATTTTTTCGCCAGTACGAGGATTACGGCCCTCAGTTGCTTTACGGCTTGCTGTTGCAAATGTGCCGAAACCGATCAAACGAACATCGTCGCCTTTTTTAAGAGACTTTGTAATCGTTTGAAATGTTGCATCAATTGCGCGCTCTGCGTCTGCCTTAGTTAGACCTGATGCTTTTGCAACGTTAGTTACTAAATCACTTTTGTTCACGAAACCCACTCCTACACTAAATTAAGTTAATTACGTTATCATGATAATGGCGGTTTTATTAGACGGTCAAGAGGCTTTGTGTGGCTTTATTAGAAAAAAGAGTATCATATGCAGCAATTTTACCACTTTTATTGTAGATTTGACCAAATTTAACAGATTAAGATGCTTTTTAATTAATCTTTATTAAAAATTTACCGTGCCATACCAGTAAATGGCAACAAAAAGGAATAACCAGACAACATCTACAAAATGCCAGTACCATGCAGCAGCTTCAAAACCCACGTGAT
>CAMDPB010000107.1 GCA_945903885.1 Candidatus Finniella inopinata | reverse complement strand
AGCATTTGCCGATGAGTCTGTCAAAGCAAAAGTCTTCATGGCAGCTTGTATCGGAGCAAAAAGGGGGAGCATCTCCATAAGAGAACTTCGTAAGGAGCTTGATGCTTTAACGTCAAAACTAGGAAAAAGAACAGATGAAATAGCTTCGTTACATGAGGAGTTTGATGTTTTAACGTCAAAACTAGCAAACAGAATAGAAGAAATAGCTTCGTTACATGATGAAGTCAACGAGTTGAGCGATGGAATTGAGTGGTTACAACGTGACGTTAACGATTTGAGTAGCGCTTTAGATCAAGCTCAGCAAACGCTTCAATCTGCGGATGTGCGTGCATTTATGCCCCTTACCGTTCCTAGTGCTATTACTCCGGCAGAAGAGCTTGCAGTTTATACAGTTGTTGCTTCAAAGCCTTCGACTTTACCGCTTGCAGAACAAGTATTTTTATTGAAAGTGCGCGAAAACCTGGGGGACCCAGCAAAGCTTGGAGAGTCAATAGCTCAGTTAGATACACTTATGCGATTTGTACGTAATATTGCGAGTGACGTCTACACGCCAGAAAGTTTAGCAAGATCTGCCTTTTTGAGGGATGTTATTCCTCAGGTACAGGCAATTGCGCCTATAATTGGTGGATATATGCAATCAATTTTAGGTCAGATTGCAGCAATTAATACAGATGTTCATAGTCGAAGGGGGTATTTTGTGTCGGGGACTCCAACTCAAATACAAACGTTGCAATTAAGTGAGCTTGATGCCAGAAAAAACCTAGCGTATTCAGTTTTTGATGCGCTTTTTGGTACAATGACAAAACCAGTAACTGTTCCTGCAGCAGTTGATTTTAGAACTGATCAGACTCCAGCTAACGTTTTAGCTAAAAATGTTCAAACATTACATGCAACTTTGCCGGTACCAGTCACTTCTTCATCAGTAATTGTTAAAAGTGATGGTTCTATAGCGTTTTCTGGGGGGGGTGATTTTTCAACAGGGACAGAGTTGTCTTCAGACTATATGATGCCAATCCAAACTGCGACAGCAGAGTTGTTGAGTATGGTCTTAGGGGCGCAAACTTTGGTTAGAGGAACTCTGGCTACTTCTTCTGTGACAGGGTTTGCTGAACTAGAACTTGCAAAAGCATCATTGCTTCCGCCTCCACTTGCTCTGCTTGCTGGTATGACTGACGATCTTGATACTTCTTCTGATAGTGAAGAAGGTACGCTGGTTGTCCCTGTAAAAGAGCAAGAAACTACAGCCTAAAAAACACTTAAAACATGGCCCTCGCAGCTAGTGGGGGCTCATTTTTCAACGCAGTTTCATTATTATTTACATATATATTAAAATTTTATGTTAATAATTCATTTGTTGCTATAACACATGTTCAATAATAATAAAATCTTGAATTCATTACTTATTTTTTTCTATGATAGGGATATGGGGCTCAATAATAAGGAATAGTAAGTGTCAGATAATCATAGTCCATATATCATTGTTTTAGGCAATGAAAAGGGTGGTACAGGAAAGTCCACCGCTGCAATGCATGTTATTACATCGCTTTTACGACAAGGGTATAAAGTGGGTAGTATTGATGTGGACGCCCGCCAGGGGACTTTGTCACGTTATGTGGAAAACAGACGCTTGCGCAGTGAGTCTAATCCAGCTGAGCATTTGCCAATGCCTGATCATTATCCAGTATTTCGTTCTGAAAAGCATGTTGTGGAAGAAGCGCAAGCTGAAGATGAAATAAATCTAAAGGCTGCTATAGAAAAATTGGCAGACAGTGACTACATAGTTATTGATACACCAGGGAGTGATATGTACCTATCGCGTTTAGCACATAGCCATGCAGATACGTTGATTACTCCTTTGAATGATAGTTTTATTGATCTTGATATGTTGGCGCGTTTGAACCCTGAAACACTAGAAATTATACGCCCTAGTACCTATTCCGAAATGGTGTGGGAACAAAAGAAACAACGGGCTATTCGTGGTGATCGCCGCGCTATTGACTGGATTGTATTGCGTAACCGCTTAACGTCAGTCAATTCACGTAACAAAGAAGAAATGCGTAAAGCCCTTGAAAGCCTTTCAAAGCGTATTGGTTTTCGCCTTGTTGCAGGGTTTGGTGAACGCGTGATTTTCCGTGAGCTGTTTTTAAATGGTATTACATTGCTAGATTTGCGCGAATCACGCGTAGCGATGAGTTTATCGCACATAGCGGCTCGCCAAGAATTAAATCAGCTGCTAGAAATGATTCAAATTCCAAAGCAAAAAAAGAAAGTTGCTTGATGATTAAAACCGCTGTTTTTCCTGTAGCTGGTCTTGGCAGTCGGTTTTTGCCAGCGACAAAAGCTATTCCAAAGGAAATGTTGGTAGTGGTCGATAAGCCGCTTATTCAGTATGCCGTAGAAGAAGCAAAAGCAGCGGGCATTGAAAAATTTATTTTCATAACATCCCAAGGTAAAGAAGCAATCGAAGACCATTTTGATAGCCACAGCGGCCTTGAATCAATTTTGCAAGCTCGTGGAAAAACAGATGATCTTACTAAAATTCGTTCTATTCGTATTCCAGAAGGACAAGCGTTATTCATACGCCAGCATGAACCACTAGGTTTGGGCCATGCAGTGTGGTGCGCCCGTCATTATATTCAAGAAGATGCATTCGCCCTGTTATTGGCCGATGACTTAATTCAAGCAACAACGCCCTGCCTAAAGCAAATGGTTCAAGCCTATTCGGAAGAAGACGGCAATATGGCAGCGGTTATTGATGTGCCAAAGAATGAAGTCAACCGTTATGGTGTGCTTAATATTCTAACACAATTTGGTCTGAAAGTTTGTGCTAAAGCTGTTGTTGAAAAGCCAGACGCGGCTACTGCGCCATCATCTACCGCGATTATTGGTCGCTACATTTTGCGCACATCAATTTTTGAACCTCTAGGGTTTAAAAAACAAGGGGCAGGGGGCGAAATTCAACTGACTGATGGATTGCAAACCATGCTTGGTGCGAACGTTCCCTTAACAGGTTTTCGTTTTAATGGTGACCGCTATGATTGCGGCACAAAAGTGGGCTGGCTTCAGGCGAACCTAGCGCTTGCTGCTGCCGACCCCGAGCTACGTCCGTATTTAGAATCAGTCATGACCACATTGAAAGTACCATTGGCCGGTTAGGTTGATCACTTTCGCGAGTATGACGAGCCAGATCTATAGAAATGGATCCGCCGATCAAGTGTTATATAACGTGCATTATTAAGAGTCTAAGCAAAAAAACTGGCATGTGTGTTACATGCCAGTTTTTTGGTAATAAAACAAATAAAAGCTTTATTTATGAAACTTCTTCAGGTTTTTATTCTCCTATGTGAAGAGCATTTGCAAAAATGCGTCCAAGACGTTCATAATAACCTCCATTCGAGGCTATTTCCTGCCGTGTCTCAGGAAGCATTCTGAGTAAGTATTCTGCATGTGCTTCATTTTCTCTGTCAGATGCGTTTGCTCTAATTTCTGCTATAATTCCATCAAGACCACTATGGCTTGGTGCTTGTGCTGCAGCTGACTTTTCAGCAAGCTGTGCTTCAAGTTGAATTATAGTGGTTTGGGCCTCAGAAAGTTGCTGCCTTAATCCTACCTTATTACCTTCAACTTCGATTATATATGTTTTAGCAGTGACTAGCTCTGTTGCTTGTACTTTGTGTGTACTTTCTAAAGTATTAAAATCTTCTGTTATTGATCTAAGTTCTTTATTTATAGTTCTGAGTTGATCTTGCTTAGTGGCAAGCTCTAGCTGTTTAGCTTGAGTCTCTTCTTTAGCAGCCTTTAGTTGTTCTTCCAAAGCAGTTTTTTCTGCTGAACGTTCAGCTTCAGCTGCTTGCAATTCGCCTTGTAACACAGCAACATTATCTTTGGCAGCTTCTAGAGCTGAGGATTCTTGTGTAAATTGTTCCCGTAAAGCTTGAAGAGTAGCAATTGAAGTATTGTGCTGACTTTGCATGTCGGCAAGAGTTTGCTGTGTATCTTTAGCCTGTTTTTCAGCATCTGCTAATTGTGTTTGCAAAGTAGCTACTGTAGATGAACGTTCAGCTACAGCTGCTTCCAATCTGCCTTCTAACACAACAACACTAGCATTGGTAGTTTCTAGATCTGAGCATGCTTGTTGGTATTGTGTACTTAATGCATCGTGCTGACTTTGCATGTCGGCAAGAGTTTTCTGTCTTTCATCAGCCTGTTGTTTAGCTTCAGCTAGTTGTGTTTGCAAATCAGCTACTGTTGATGAACTGGTAGACTTAGCTGTTTTCAATTCGTCTTGTAACGCAGCAACACTAGCATTGGCAGCTTCTAGATTTGAAGATGTTTCTTTAATTTCAGCACTTAATCTATCGCGCTCATTTTGCGCAGTGGCAAGTCCCGCCTGTGCAGTACCAAGCTCTAGCTGCAATTGAGCCGATTTAGAGGCTTTAGCCTTTTGTGCAGACAAGTCCGATTCTAGTTCGGTAATTTTGCCATTTAGAAAAGTAACTGTTCTAGTTAAGTTTGTGTTGTCTTCCTTTATGGTATCGTATAATTCGCTCGCCGCCACTAGGCTTTGGCCAAGTTTACCTTGTCCAGCAACAAGTTTACCATGTTCAGCAAGGGCCACCCCAAAAGGATTATCACCTGCATGCACAGCAACAAGTGCTGAAGTGACTAATAAAAATTTCTTAAACATAGACATTTCCCTTAAAAAATAAAATTAAGATTTTAAATAGCATTAAGTGGTTCATTATGCAAACATTTTTAATAATAATCATTGAAATGTTGCTGTGTTTCTTAAAGAAAAGTGCGTTGGGACCAAATTGCGCATTTTGTTATTTTTTTAATTGACTACATTAAATTACCATTGGCAGTTTT
>CAMDPB010000106.1 GCA_945903885.1 Candidatus Finniella inopinata | reverse complement strand
TACTGTCCAGTGGCCATCGCCAATTTTCACACGCGCTTGTCCGTTTGTGATTGGTTCTTGAAGGGTGATCGTTTTATTGATCATCGCTTTTTTCATGTTGTTGACTAAAAACTTAGGTTCTTTGTTTTGGAACTTATAGCCAAAAAAGCTAACCACCACACCAAGCACTAAGAAAATTATAATAGCTGGAACACCTGAAAAACCTAATAAGTACACAAGACCAGAGGTAAGCAAACCGCTAATGCCAAACCACAACATGAATATGCCAGGAAACATTAGCTCAAATGCTAAGAAAGCCACACCTAGGCTCATCCATTGCCAAGCAGCCATATTCATACAAAAATTAAACATCGTATCCATAATTTATCTCCGTTAGGCTTTCTTTGATTTTGAATCGGTAGCATCTAAAAGCTCACGAATTCCTTGAATTGAACTTAGCATATTCGTAGCTTCATAAGGTAGCATAATCACCTTCTGATTAGGTGAACATGCAAGGTCTTTGAATGCTTGAACGTAGCGTTCAGCAATGAAGTATTGTAATGGCATTGGTCCGCTGGTTTTGATAGCATTTGACATTGCGATAGTAGCATTTGCTTCTGCTTCTGCTAAACGTTCACGGCCATCTGCTTCACGGCGTGCCGCTTCTAACTTACCTTCAGCTTGCAGAACAGCAGCTTGCTTTTCACCTTCTGCTTTTAGAATTTCTGATTGGCGTTGACCTTCAGCCTCTAAAATAGAAGCGCGCTTTTCACGTTCAGCCTTCATTTGGCGTCCCATTGAATCAACCAAATCTTTTGGAGGCTTAATATCTTTAATTTCAATACGGGTCACTTTTGTTCCCCAGGGGCTTGTGGCTCCATCAATGACTTCTAGAAGTCGCGCATTGATTTTTTCACGGCAAGACAGTAATTCATCTAAATCCATTGACCCCATAACCGTACGAATGTTGGTCATGGTTAAATTCAAAATAGCGACTTGAAGGTTTGTTACTTCATACGCCGCCTTAGACGCATCAAGAATTTGGTAGAAAATCACCCCGTCAACATTCACTACTGCGTTGTCTTTAGTGATAATATCTTGCGATGGAACTTGCAAGACCGACTCCATCATGTTGATTTTAGATCCAACAGCATCAACAAAAGGGATAATTAAGTTTAAGCCCGGTTTTAAGGTTTGAATGTAACGCCCAAAACGTTCAACTGTGTGTTCATACCCTTGTGGTACAATGCGTACAGATCGTATTAAATAAATACCAACAAGCGCTGCAAATCCGTATATTACATATTCCATTGAAAAACCCCTACTTTTTACCAAGAATACCATAACCATGATTTTTTGGCACCTGTTACCTTTTTTATGGCCTGCTGATTTAGTTTATCAAGAGTTTCACTATAACGACCAATGCAGCCGGCGTCATAATCAATATCTTCCTTTAGTTTTTTCATATAAAGATAAACTGGTTCCGTTGTGGCTTTGTAATAAGGTTCTCCGCGGGTCCTGTCGCCACTAAACATAGAGATAAGCTGCCGTTTCGCTAAAAATATTCCACAATATTTTAGGCACCTTTCTATTGTAGCGTCGGGATCTCCCTCAACAGCATCTTCTGAAACAAAAAATTCTTCTTGAAATACGTCTATGTCAGCAAATGTTTTAAGTGTTGCGCTTAAGGCGAGTCCTTCGTCGCGTTTAAGTTTGAAATTGGCGTAGCGGTCTAATATGGAATTCATACCTTTCATATGTTCAATAAGACGTTCACGACCTGCAAATTGTGTGGTTTGCGGTAATGAGTCCATTTCTTGTTGAGTATAGATTTTGCATACTGACCACTCCCTTAGGCAATATTCTATATCACCCTGATAAGACTCAATTTCAGACAGTTCACTGGCAGCCCATAAGCTGTGCCATAAGGTGAGAAGTATAAAAATCTTATCAATCATTACCAAATTACTTATTTGAGTAACTATACTTAGTTTAGTTAGTAATTAATGAACAAATAGTAAATATTGCAAAAAATATTTTATATGTTCCTTAACTAAATTTTGCTAAATTTTAGAAAGTTGGCTTATTTTGAAAAATCGTGAAATACAGTGTTCTTTTTACAATTTTGTTTGTCTTAAAAAGTATGACCAACGCCTGCGAGATAGAGCCCCGGGAAAATCTTTCGGAGCACAACTTGGATGAAGCCTTTCAAGATTTTCTCAATTATCGTGCTTCCTATCCCAGTGCTTATGATTCATCGCTTAACTCAACCATTGCCTTTGCTCATGAGTTAGGACCTGAACGAAGACTGTATACATTGGCATATCAACTGCTTAACAGCGATATAACGCTTGATCAATCAACCTTTTCACCGATTGACCATCAATTGTTGAACAGCCTCCTGGCACACACATGTTTGGCTACACTAGCCTTAGTGAAAGAAAATACCGCAACCAAGCCTTGGCTCATTACGGCAATCCATGCGATTTATTCAAATAGTCCTCAGCTTTTCGATGCTGCTAAAATGGCAACAAGCCAAGATGCAGAAGTTAGGCAGCAAGCCTCGATCAATCTCTTTTCTTTAATGAGTGACCCATTCACTGATCTTCGAGCACAAAGATACGCTGCCAGGATAATCAGTGTTACCAAAGATGATGCAAATCAACTATTTTTAGATAAAGTTCAAGTAGAGAACGTAAGTAGCATCTTGTTTACCGCTACTCATGATCATCAATTAAGTGTGGATGCGCGGATATTGTTTTACTGGTCTTTGGAGAGCTTGGAAGGCGAGAAACAGGAAGCAATATGCAATATCTTGCTTTCATTAGCTCTTTCTGAAGATATTCCTGTTGAACAAAGATTAAACGCTGCGTGTGCGTGCATGTTTGGTTATAGCCACGAGCAACAAGCTGTGGATCTTATTTATAGTATAATCGATCGTTTTCCTGAAAAACATTTTTTTCTTGAAGGCCTCAAATACCTTAACATCTCTTCTGCCTGTTCTTTAACAGAATCTCAACAAAACATCCGTGAAAGACACTATCACGACATTTTGAGAAGGGGAAGATGTGCTCTAGATATTTTGCACTGGATGTTTAACGCACCTATTGGAGTTAGACGTGAAGCAATAAGGAAATCTATAGCAATCCCTAATCAGTTTCTAGAAGCAAACGAAGATTTATTTCGCTGGGATGATGTTTTAAGTAATACGAACAAAGCGTTTGTCACAATAGAAGAAAAAGATTTTGCAAAAAAGCGCTTGCATGCCTTAATAAAATTAGCTGAGGTTGAAAATTGTCCTAAAGTATGGGCTATAAGCACACTTTTAGATTGCCAAGATGATAATCTAGATGATCGAGAAACTAATACAAATGACCTTACCCATGAAGGTTTTTTTCTTTTAAATACCCCTAATATACCTCAATATTCTAGATCTTATTTGGCAAAACGCCTCTTTAAAGCAAGCGGTAATGCACATACGCTTGAGCAGTTTAATGCTTTATTCCCGCATTTGCTTTGGAATCTTAATCGGGAAAACTATAGTGACTGGCGAGATAAACTTGCAAGAGAGGTAGCAAAATCTACTCATATTACATTGACTCAGTATCAACAAGTGTTACAAGTTTTTGTTGATGTAATTACAAATCCAAAAAAATCAAAAGAAGAGCGTCGTCAATATGCGCATCTTGTGAGGAGATCAAAACATGTAACAGAAGCTCAGCATGAGGCAGTAAAAACTGTATTTCCTTCTTATCCTCACTTTCGTTATTCTTTTGGAGATATGCCCAAGGGACTTTTCACTAATTTATGATGATCTCTTTCAAATTTTTAAAAAGTGAAGTGTTATCTGGTACAGTTTATGTTTATTGAGGCGATTTCACTGCACTTTTGCGTAGATTAAAAAAACAAAAAGACTTAACATGCGAAGTTATGAATCCAAGTCCACATTAGTGTTTTATGCGCAATCAAACTCCACCAATAATTACTCAAGCAACAGGAAAAGCTTTGCGCCTAAAGGACAATTGCTTTGCTGAGGTAATAAGCAGTAGTGGCGATACAGAACTGCCGTTTTGCCTTCCGGGGGAAGAAGTTGAGTTTGAGCGAGTGCAATACCCAAGGCGCACCAATACGTATTTTAAGCAAGTACTTAAGCCATCTAGTGAACGGCAACCTGCTGCATGCAAACATTTCACCGCTTGCGGGGGATGCATACTACAACACGCTAGTGAAGGATTTTACAAAGAATTCAAAACGGCGTTGCTGACTCAGGCATTTTTAGATAACGGTCTGAATCCGTATGTTATTGAACCTATTAAAGTAGTGCCACCAGCACAACGGCGCCGAGCGAATCTTGAAGCTGTTAAAAAAGGCGATACGCTTTTCATGGGTTTTCATCGCCTGCAAAGCCACCAAATTATTGATATGGAAGAATGCCCGGTTTTAACGCAACCATTGCAAGATGCCCTGCCCTTTTTGAGAACTGCCTTAGAAAACCTGCTTGAGCCCTTTCAAAAATCAACAATTTTTATTTTAGAGCTAGAAGGCCTAGTAGATATTGCCATTGAAGTTCAAGGGGTGAATCAGCTAACTGAAGATCAACGTACACAACTAAGCGCTATTGCTGAACAAGCGAAGTGGAATAGGCTGCAATTCAGGCATCGAAAAATTTATGACGTGCTATGGCAAGTGGCACCTATGACAACTAAATTTGGTCAATTAACAGTACCGGTAGACCCTTGGGCGTTTTTACAAGCGAGCAGCGTGGCACAAGGGTGGATGCAAGACATTGTAATGCAAACCCTTGATAAAGCAGGTGCGCAAACAAAGCTGTTAGATTTATTTTGCGGGCGCGGCACGTTCAGCGGCGTGTTGTTGAATTATGGACAAGTAGATGCGTTTGAGGGAGCCCCCAAAGCTATAG
>CAMDPB010000105.1 GCA_945903885.1 Candidatus Finniella inopinata | reverse complement strand
AACTGTGTTTTCTTGGCCGCGTTCTGCACGCCAAACAGCATTTGGGTTATCGTTAGCATTTAAATGCGTAACAAAAACTGTGTCTTGATCAGGTAATGTTTCTTCAAAATAGTTAAATACTAGAAGACCTTCCAAAAGAAAACGATTTGAAATTCTTCTAGCTAAAGGCTTGAACGTACTATCTGTTTTTAGAATTATGCTTGATAATTGCCGCCAATCAGCGCCAACAATTTGGTCACCTGTGGGCAATGCAAGGAATGAATCTTTACATGCAGCATCTAGCAGATAATTATCAAGGGCAGGTTGGTCCTTTAGGTACACAACGGACTGCCCGCGTTTCACTGTGTAAAGAGGTGGCTGTGCAATATACAAGTGGCCTCTTTTTAGAAGCTCTGGCATTTGTCTGTAGAAGAATGTCAACAATAGGGTGCGAATGTGACTACCATCGACGTCCGCATCGGTCATGATAACAATTTTGTGGTAGCGCAATTTATCAGGGTTGAAATCTTCCTGACCAATGCTTGTTCCCAAAGCCGTGATGATATTTCCAATTTGGTCATAGCCAATGATTTTATCAAAACGTGCACGCTCTACATTTAAAATTTTCCCACGAATTGGCAAAATAGCTTGATATTTTCTATTTCGTCCACCTTTTGCTGTACCACCCGCTGAGTCTCCCTCAACAATGAACAATTCGCATTTTGATGGGTCACGTTCTTGGCAATCTGCTAGCTTCCCAGGAAGTGATGCAATATCAAGTGCACCCTTTCGGCGAGTAAGCTCACGCGCTTTACGAGCAGCTTCGCGTGCTGCAGATGCTTCAATAACCTTACTGACAATGTTCTTCGCATGTGCTGGGTTTTCTTCAAACCATTGCTCAAGTGCTTGACCAACAACTGACTCAACAACTGTGCGAACTTCTGATGAAATCAGTTTATCTTTTGTTTGTGATGAAAATTTAGGGTCAGGAACTTTCACTGACAAAACAGCGCTTAAACCTTCGCGAATGTCGTCACCCGTAATTGATAGCTTTGAATCTTTTTTCCCTTGCGGAGTGGCGGCAATATAGTTACCTACAACACGAGTAAGAGCACCACGGAATCCGGCCAAATGCGTTCCACCGTCACGTTGTGGAATATTATTTGTAAAGCAAAGAGTGTTTTCATGATAGCTATCAGTCCATTCCATAGCTACTTCAACAGTCATTGCATCAATTACTTGGCTGCAATACAACGGTTTGTCGTGGAGTACGTTTTTAGCTTTATCAAGATATTTCACGAACTCAATTAAACCACCTTCGTAGTGAAGAACGATTTCATAAAAGTGATCAGGACGTTCATCACGTAACGTAATGTGTACGCCAGAATTTAAAAATGCTAATTCTCGTAGGCGATGTTCAATAGTAGGCCTATCAAACACAATGGCTGAAAATGTTTCTAAAGAAGGAAGGAAACGAACCTTTGTACCTTTTTTGCCTTCTGCAGAACCAACAAGTTCTAGTGATCCTTCTGGAACACCATGTTTAAAACGCAAAAAATACTTATTGTCATTGCGATAAATTGTTAAGTCCAAAAATTCAGACAAAGCGTTAACAACAGAAACACCAACACCGTGCAGACCACCAGAAATTTTATAAGAATTCTGGTCAAATTTACCACCGGCATGAAGCTGCGTCATAATAACTTCTGCAGCAGACACGCCCATTTCTTCATGGATATCAACAGGAATACCACGACCATTGTCAGTAACACTGACTGATCCATCAGCTTCAATAGTTATTGTAATGCGATCACAATGGCCAGCTAATGCTTCATCAACGGCATTATCGACGACTTCATAAACCATGTGGTGCAGGCCAGTGCCATCATCAGTGTCACCGATGTACATACCAGGTCGTTTACGAACAGCGTCTAATCCTTTTAAAACCTTAATGGAATCAGCGGTGTATTCTTCGTTTGGTATCGTATTTGGTGCGGTCATTAAACGGTCCTTACCTGAATATGATCAACTTCAAAACTTTGTGCATAGGGAAGTATAGCTTCAAACGCATTTAGATGTGTTCCAGTGAAAAATACCTGTAACTTGCCTTTGTTACTTGTTTGTTGCTGTAACCCTATAAGTTGTTCAAACAATAGCACACGATTAGCAAAATCTAAATGTGAAATAACATCATCGAATAATAAAATCACGGGAGTGTCTATATTTTCTAGAAGATACTTCAAAAATCCCATTAAAAATTTGGAAAGCAGCATTTTTTGCTCACCCGTTGAACATTTTTCTGCCAGCTGACTTTTTGGAGTGTAAAAAACTTCCAAGTCGCTTCTATGGGGGCCAAATGTTGTCATTCCAGCTGCGCCATCGCGAGGGCGATTTTGTGATAGCTGTTTTAAATAATAGTCTTTTGCATCGTCTTCGGTTTCTAAAAGTTCTGCTGCACCACGCATTGATGCTTTTAGTGATTCATCAAGTGGTAAAAGCTTTAAGAAACTGCTGCGGTTTTTCTGCATTTGAATGCCGGTACTGATAATATGTTCTTCAACGTTGCTAATCCATACGGCATCAGCGTTCATCTCTAATAGTCGTAACCGCTCTTTAGTGGAATGTTCATATGCCTTTAAAACGGCAGCATGTTCTGGCCACAACACAAAGATCATTCGGTCAATAAAATGACGACGAACTGATGGCGTGTCTAAAAACAAACGATCTGTTTCAGGCGTTAGCCAAAACAGTCGAAGAATATCATTTAGGATTTTCTGACTTTTCAATGGTTCTTGGTTTAAATGCCAAAGTCGCTTTTTCAAACCAACATCACTAACGCCCGTTCCAAGAGAATACCCATTCACAGTAATTGATGCAGCCCAAGGGGAGGTAGACTCTAGCTGTTGCAATTCCAACAGTTCGGCTTTGCGCAAGCCACGACCCGGCGTAAATAGGGAAATTGCTTCTAAAACATTTGTTTTGCCAGCGCCATTGGCCCCTGAAAAAACCACAAAGGGTTTATTGATATCAATAATTAACTGGCTGTAGCTTCTAAAAGACTGTAATTGCAAACGTTGAATCATGGGTTATATAGCTATTAAACGTATGCTCATCCTATAGCCTGTTGAAAAACTCGGCAAGATAGAGCTTATTTCGTGTCTAGGGTAACGATATCTTTTAATTTCATGAGTTCATGATTTTTCTTTATTGCTAAAAATCCGGGGAATCTTTCTTCCATCGCTTGATCGACGGCTGCATTTAAATCTGTTTGATTTTTGATATGAGAGAAACATTTGTATTCTTCATCAAATGCCTGGCTAAATTTTTGACAATAGTAGAGGTTGAAATTTGCAAGAGCTACGAATGATAATTTGTCACATGGCTTGTATTGCAAGGTTGAAATGAACCCAGCCATGCCTCCATCATGCTTGAATACATCACCATTTTTGTATTTTATTTTTATAATTCCGTAGCAGTAATAGCTTGGTGCATCCTCTGAATCTATTTGTATATGCTCGCTTAACATAAGTTGAGTGACTTCACCTGGAAAAACTTTATTGCCATAAAGATTTTCATTCCACTTGAGCAAATCTGTAACGGTAGAAACTAATCCCCCAGCGCCGCATAAAAGAGCATTTCGACCATATGTTTCTGTTTCAATGGGAAGTAAGATCTCGAAACAGGTGTAACCCCTGGCAAGATTTGGATAATCACCAGATGCTTTCATTGTTCTGCATGTTCCAGTTTCAGGCATGAGAGTATTATGCATTCCAAGCGGCTTAAAAAAATGATCGTTTAAATACTGGCTTAAACTTTTTCCAGCTAGCCGAGCAATAATTTCACTTAGCAAAAAGTAGCCAGCGTAAGAGTACTGATATTTGGTGCCTTGTTCAAATAATAAGGGCTTGTCTTTTAAGGTTTTAATGACTTCAGCAGGAGGTATCACAGTGTTTTTATTTTTTTGAAAACTTGTTGTGGGAATCCCTGATGTATGAGTTAACATGTGATGTAGAGAGACTTTATCAGCCCATTCAGGCATATATGCTGACCATATGGAATCGTTTGCAGGTAGGTAATTGATGAGAGGGATATGGAGAGCTGCTTTTAAGGATTCAATTGACGGATCACGATGCCACAATACATGCAAAAGCGCTGCAGCAGTAAATTGCTTTGTTATAGATGCAATAAAAAATTGAGTGTCTTTTGTGCATAGTTGATTTGTTAAATGGTCAGCAATTCCAAAACCATTCGCATAAATAGTTTCTTCACCTTGTGCTACCGCAATTGCACCGTTCATAACATGTGTTTTTTGAAATTCTTGAATTTTTCTTGGTATTGATGTCATCATAGAAAAATTCCTTGAATTTGCTTCAAAACCGCAAAGCAAAATTTCAAACGCAGATCAGTGTTTAGGCCATCTCGTAAAAAGCTAATTTTCTGATCAGGGCGTAGCTTAACATCAGCTAATTTGCGCGCTTCAAGTGAACCAATATACGCCAACAAAGCCTCTGGTTTTGCAAACTCATTTTTATAAAAGGCAATGACAATGCCCTTTGGTCCAGCATCAATTTTTTCAATGTTTAAATGTTTGCATGCAATTTTAAGCTCGATAACTTTTAGCAAGTTTTCACACTCATTAGGAATTTTGCCAAAACGGTCTACTAGTTCGGCAGCGAATGCGTGCACTTCATTGACTGATTCTAATGTTGCTAATCGCCTATATAAGCTTAAGCGCAAGCCTAGGTCAGCAACATAAGATTCGGGTATAAGCAAAGAAAGCCCTAAGTTCAGCTGAGGAATCCAATCAGTTGTTTGCACAACTGTGTGTTCCTGTTCTGCGCGAACTTGTAAAATGGCTTCGTGTAACAGGGTTTGGTATAGTTCAACGCCAACTTCTTTTATGTGGCCAGATTGTTCTTCACCAACAAGATTGCCGGCGCCACGAATGTCCATATCATAGCTTGCCAGT
>CAMDPB010000104.1 GCA_945903885.1 Candidatus Finniella inopinata | reverse complement strand
TATCATAAATTATGCAATACCTATGATGAGATGATTCAGTATTACCAAACAATGCAAGATGTCAGACAAAATCTAGATTACGAAATTGATGGTCTAGTATTTAAAGTCAACGACCTGCGATTACAAGAAAGACTAGGAGTTGTAGGAAGAGCACCACGTCATTCTATTGCATTTAAATTTGCTGCTCAGCAAGCAGAAACAATTGTCGATGATATTGTTTTACAAGTTGGACGTACTGGCGTTATAACCCCTGTCGCAATTTTGCAGCCTGTGATTGTAGGCGGTGTAACAGTTAGTCGCGCAACATTGCATAATGAAGAAGAAATTCGTCGCAAAGACATTCGCATTAAAGACAGTGTGATTGTTCAACGAGCAGGCGATGTCATTCCTCAAATTGTGCGAGTGAATAATCACAAGCGCCTAAGAGAGTCACAAGTTTATAGCTTCACGGAAAATTGTCCCTGCTGTCATTCTCTTCTTTACCAAACTCCCGGACAAATTGCTAAACGTTGCCTAAATGGTTTTGGATGTGAAGACCAAGCTATTCAACGACTTATTCACTTTGTTAGTCGTGATGCCTTAAATATTGATGGCTTAGGAGAAAAGCACATTGCTAGATTTTATGCTCTTAACCTAATTGCAACACCTGTTGATATTTTCACCCTTGAAGATCGTAACAAAACCCTTAAAGAATCTTTGCAAACGTGGGAAGGATGGGGTAAACAGTCAGTGCAAAACTTGTGGGATGCCATTAACAAAGTTAGAACGCTGCCATTAGATAAACTAATTTATGCTTTAGGGATTCCCCAAATTGGTCAGACAACTGCAAAATTATTAGCTAAGCATTTTATGGTTTTTGAGCGCTTTTTAGAAACCATTCTGAAAGCTCACCAAAGTGATTCTATCGTCCACAAAGAACTAATGCCTATTGAAGGAATTGGTCACGGAATGGCACGTGACATCATTGATTTTTTTCAGCAAAAACATAACTTGCAAATGGTTGAAGGCTTATTAAAACACATTACGGTGTTGCCTTATGAGGTAGCTAGCAATTTATCCTTAAGTGGAAAAACAATAGTATTCACTGGCGGATTGGAAAAAATAAGTCGCAGCGAAGCTAAAGCCCAAGCAGAAAAACTAGGAGCAAAACTTGGTAGTGCCGTGTCTGCACAAACAACATTTGTAGTAGCTGGTAAAGATGCCGGGCAAAAACTAAAAGTAGCAAAAGAACTGGGCATTCAAGTTATTGATGAAACCGCATGGCAAGAAATGATAGCAGCAGTGGAATAGAGGAAATTAATGGTCAAACCTACTTTTTCCACCTTCCAAATTCTAAAACACAACTTCTCTGCTAACTGATAAATATTTGTTTCTAGTATTTTCCGGAGTATTCAACCATCTACCTGAAATAACAACAGAAGTTGTTCCTTCTATTGCATCAGAATCATCATCTTCCAATAATAAATTCTGGTTGCTTGCAGCATTTAAATGCACGCAAACATCCGAAAGAAATAGAACTAATGAAATCATAAACATTTTAAATGATAGTTGCATTCCACCCTCCATTTAAAAACATTAAACACAACAAACAATTGTGATGTTAATGCAAAATAGTTAACAAAAAGTTAACAGAAAGTATTTTTGTTTCGTCACATTTTTGAATTTGTTGCTTTAGGCAGTAAAAAATTGCTCAATTGCAGCCTGAATTTTATTCACAGCATTTGGATTGGTTCCACCTGCTTGCGCCATGTCTGGGCGGCCACCACCACCTTGACCATCAACAACTTGAGCTGCCACTTTTACCAAATCAACAGCGCTAATTTTCGCTGTTAAATCATTAGTAACACCAATGACCAAAGAAACTTTTCCGTCGTACGTGCTAGTCACAACTACAATGCCAGATGTTAGAGTCTTTTTTAGATCATCAACTATACCCTTAAGATCTTTGGCAGGTATGTCTTGCAAATGCTTAAAAATAGCTTGAATTCCTGCAATTGATTCAACTTTCTCTGCTGCATTTTGGCCGCCTAATGCAGCATGACGTTTTGCTTCTGCCAATTGTTTTTGCAATTCTTGTATGGTCCTTTTAGCAGCTTCTTGTCCAGAATTATTATTTTCTTGAAGTTCATAAAGCCTATCAATAATATCTGTGCCGGTTATTGCTTCAATACGTCGTACCCCTGCAGAAACACTAGATTCCCCTATAACTTTAACAAGGCCAATATCACCAGTACGCTGCACGTGCGTGCCCCCGCAAAGCTCAACTGAAAAATCACCAAGTCTAAGCACACGCACAACATCGCCATATTTTTCCCCGAACAAAGCCATTGCACCATCTGAAATTGCTTCATCTGGCGTCATTAACTTTGTAATGGCCTCATGATTGCCTAGAACTGCTTGATTTACTGCTATTTCAATTTCACGTAATTGTTCAGGTGTAACTGCCATTGAATGCGTAAAATCAAAACGCAAGCGATTTGGCCCGACTAATGATCCTTTTTGGGTAACATGATCACCCAATACTTTACGTAACCCAGCATGAAGTAAATGTGTTGCAGAATGATTTGCTGCTGTTCTTGCTCGTTTTTTTGCATCAACAGTTAACCGTACAACGCCTCCAATTTTCAAATGCCCCTTAGCTGACCCAACTTTGTGAACATGAAGGCTTCCAACCATTTTCTGGCAATCAAGAACATTATACGTACAATCATCAGTTTGCATTACACCAATATCACCAATCTGACCGCCTGATTCTGCATAAAAAGGTGTTTGATTACACAATACCCAGGCATCTTCCACTGCTTCTTGCAGCAACTTTCCATCTTTTACAATTGCCAAAACCTTAGCTTCTGCAGTCAATGCGGTGTAGCCTAAAAATTCAGTAACCCCATGCTCTTCTTTTAGGTCAAACCAAATTTTTTCAAAGCCAGCTTCACCTGACCCTGTCCACGAAGCGCGCGCTAATTTTTTCTGTTTTTCCATGGCTTCATTGAACCCATCGGTATCAACGCTACGATTTTCTGCACGAAGCACATCTTGAGTAAGATCCAAAGGAAATCCATAGGTATCATACAAACGAAAGGCAACATCTCCCGGAAGTGTCTGACCACTTTTTAAATGAGTTGTTTCTTCCTTTAAAAGCTTTAATCCGCGCCCAAGTGTTTGACGAAATTTTTCTTCTTCATTAAATAAGGTTTGAGTTATTAATGACTGAGCACGTTGCAACTGCGGATAAGTATCTGCCATTAAATTCACTAAAGTAGCAACCAATCGATGCATTAACGGATCTTTAGCGCCTAACAAGTGCGCATGACGCATAGCACGGCGCATAATGCGACGCAGTACATATCCTCGCCCTTCATTTGAAGGCAATACTCCGTCTGCAATTAAAAAGCTGCAGGCGCGCAAATGATCAGCAATTATATTATGTGATTGCCGCATTCCTGTATTTCCAGTTTCGGCCTTCGATGCTTCGATTAAATTTTTGAATAAATCAATGTCATAATTATTATGTGCACCTTGAAGCAGTGCTGCTATACGCTCAAGCCCCATGCCGGTATCAACGGAAGGTTTTGGCAAATTTACACGCGCGCCATCAGCAAGTTGTTCGTATTGCATAAACACCAAGTTCCATATTTCTATGAAACGATCACCGTCTTCATCAGCAGAACCAGGAGGACCACCGGGTATTTTATCACCATAATCATAAAATATTTCAGTACATGGTCCGCACGGCCCTGTGTCACCCATGCTCCAAAAATTATCAGATGTAGCAATGCGAATAATTTTATCATCAGAAAAACCAGTAAGCTTTTTCCAAATGGTGGCTGCTTCATCATCATCAGCGTAAACCGTTACAAGCAAGCGCTTAGAATCAACGTCAAAATGCTTAGTTACCAGTTCCCAAGCCAATACAATAGCACGCTCTTTGAAATAATCTCCGAATGAAAAATTTCCCAACATTTCAAAAAATGTATGGTGACGTGCGGTATAGCCTACGTTATCTAAATCATTATGTTTGCCGCCAGCTCGTAAACATTTTTGAGAAGATGCAGCTGTCTTATAACTGCGCGTTTCTTTTCCGGTAAATAAATCTTTAAACTGCACCATGCCAGCTGCAGTAAACATAAGAGTTGGATCATTTTGAGGAACCAATGGGCTAGATGGCACAACTTCATGGCCATTAGCCTGAAAATAATCAAGAAAAGTAGAACGGATTGCAGATAATGTTTTGATAGACATGGCTCATATACTTGTAACTACTAAGATCAACCTAACATACTCCCTGGTGAAATTAAATAAGTGCTATAACCAGAAAACGTCTACGAGGTTTCATGATCAGATATTCCAGAACTTGCTTCCTCCAAAGCACCATCACTTTCATCAAAATTACCATCTCTATCATCAAGCCAATCTGAATCATATCCACTTGAAATACTCAATCGCCTCGCCCCCTCCTCATCAAGAAGTCCGGTTACTGAGTCCTCATTTATTCTTTTTATATATTCTCTTGCCATTACACTTTGATATAAAGCTCTACAATCATCTTTGCGTTCTTCACTCGCTTCGTTTTTAATCGCCACTAAAGCACAATGTTTATCCTGAAATACTCTATCATTTGGATCAAAAATAGATCCATCCAGGGAATCAAAGAATAAAAAAATTTCTTCTGTTGATAAAGTGTTTAACGGTCTTTCATCTCTTCCAATTGGTGCAGAAAGATTTTTGATTCGTTCAATTAATTGCATTGTATTGCCGTGCGACCAGGGCACTTCCACTTCATCACTTAAGGAAGTAAGTAAGGTTTTTTCTGGAATCTCTAAATATGCTTTTAGATCCGTTGATTCTGTTATCATACGTGTAACAATACATGTTACATCAATCATAGCCCTTGGTAATTTTTCAAGGATTACTGTCCTTTTAGTAAGCTCATCCAAGCACAACTCTAGCGCCTCTTTTCTTACTTCTATTTGAGCCAATCCATAACCTTT
>CAMDPB010000103.1 GCA_945903885.1 Candidatus Finniella inopinata | reverse complement strand
AAGTAATCCATATCCTGCCCTAATTACTTGGCGCAGACCTGTTTCTTGTAAGCCTAGAGATTGTAAAAACTCTTGTTGTTCAGCTTCATCATTGAGACTGGAAACTTCAGCTTCGATTGCAGCAGAAATAATTACGGCAGAATCGCCTCTGCTTTTTGCATATGCTATAACTTTTTCCGTGAAACCGTTACCAGTTGCGGCTTCTACTTCTGATACATTGCAAACATACAAAATGGGTTTAGATGTAAGTAATTGCAATTGTTCAAAGGTATCTTTTTCGGTTTCGCTTATTTTAGCTGCTTTTGCAGGTTTGCCTTCTTGTAGCAGGGGTAAAACCTTTTGAATTACCTCTAAAATTTCTTTTGCTTCTTTATCATTGCCGCGGGCGCGTTTTTCTAAATTTGAAATACGCTTTTCTACTGACTCAAGATCAGCTAACAGCAGTTCAGTTTCTATAGTGGTAAGATCGCGTATGGGATCGACAGATCCATCTACGTGAGTGATGTCGTCATCTTCAAAGCAGCGCAACACATGCAAGATAGCATCAACACTTCTAATATGCCCTAAAAACTGGTTGCCAAGTCCTTCACCTTTGCTAGCGCCACGCACCAGACCTGCAATATCAACAAATTCAAGTTGGGTTGGAATGATTTTTTGCGAACTAGCAAGTTTGGCCAAAATCTCTAAACGATCATCGGGTACACCTACGCGTCCAACGTTAGGTTCAATGGTGCAAAACGGATAGTTTGCTGCTTGTGCAGCTGCAGTTGCTGTTAACGCATTAAATAAGGTTGATTTACCAACATTTGGTAGACCAACAATTCCACAATTAAATCCCATATTATTCTCAAGTCTATTTTTGTTCACTAATGTGGCGAATTTCGGGAAAAACAGCAAGGGTTTGTGAATTTTGGTATGTTGCCCTTTTTACTAACCCCGTAGACAAACTTTCTTGTGAAAGCTAATATTTGCCTGTGGTTCCCGTAGCTCAGCAGGATAGAGCGCAAGATTCCTAATCTTGAGGCCATGAGTTCGAATCTCGTCGGGAACGCCAAACAATTGGGGAATATTTAATGTATTCATTGCCTGATGCATTTCCATATATAGCATTAATGTTAGGGCTGGCATTGTGCCCGTTATTGCTGCCTAAAATTTGGTATGCTTTTGAAAAACCCATTCTTGTTGCGATTGGAATTTGGACGTTAATTGTAATGGTGCAGGCTGAAGGCGCCAATCAAGCTGTGCACAATTTTAGTCACATGTTGATCCACGAATATATCGCATTTATAGCTATATTGTTTGCGCTTTTCGTAGTAGCAGGTGGTATTCATGTGCAGTTCAATGTGTCTGATAGCTTGAAAAATAATGTGCTAATTCTTTTGACTGGAGCTGTCTTGGCCAATTTTATTGGAACAACCGGTGCTTCAATGGTATTGATCCGTCCTTTTTTAAAATTAAATCATAATCGTGCTTATAAAACGCACTTAGGTGTATTTTTTATTTTTATTGTGGCAAATATTGGGGGAAGTTTAACGCCTCTGGGAGATCCACCGTTATTTATGGGGTATTTGGCTGGGGTTGATTTTGGATGGACGCTTCAACATGGATGGATGCCATTTTTAATGATGATTACATTTTGCTTAGGCGTTTTTGCATGTATTGACCGGGCAAAAAATAAACACACGGTCTCGCAACGTTATGATGTAGGCATTAGAATTCAAGGCAGCGTGAATTTTGTATTGATGGGGGCGATTGTAGCGATCACTTTAATAGCGCCCCACTTAAGTGATGATTCTATTATGTCAGTTATGGGGGGCGGAATTTCCTGGCAAGATATTGTTCGTGATTTTGGCTATGTGTTGATAGGCGGACTATCACTGTGGTTAACGCCAAAGCATATTCATGATCATCAGCATTTTAATTTTGGACCATTAAAAGAGGTGGCGTGTGTATTTTTAGTGATTTTTTTAAGTCTTATTCCCATATCTGCAATGTTGAAGCAGGGATTAGATGGGCCTTTTCATGCATTATTTAGTTTTGCGCATGAACAAGGGGTTCCTATTGATGTGCGCTATTTTTGGTTGTCTGGTGGATTGTCAGCATTTCTTGATAATGCACCAACTTATTTATTATTTTTCAAAATGGCAGCTGGTAATGCTCAAACATTGATGCATCAACTGCCATCGACTTTATTGGCAATATCGCTTGGGGCGGTTTATATGGGGGCGATGAGCTATATTGGAAATGCGCCAAATTTTATGGTGCGCAGCATTGCAAAGCAAAGCGGTGTTGAAATGCCTAGCTTTGTAGGCTATATGGTTTGGTCGTGTATTGTTTTGCTTCCCATGCTGTATTGCATTAGCCTTCTTCTTAAGCACTTTTAAAAACAGTAAAAAGCGTTTAGAAATAAGGGATCAAACAAAAAAGATTTACCATGACACGGGATTATAAAGACACGGTTTTTTTGCCGAAAACTCCATTTTCTATGAAAGCCAACTTGGCTGTTCGTGAAAAAGATTTTTTAGCATATTGGCAAAAGATTGATATTTATAATGGGTTGCGTACGCAGTCAAAGGGAAAAAAGAAATTTATTTTGCATTGGGGCCCTCCTTATGCAAATGGTCATTTACATTGTGGTCACGCGTTAAGCTATATCTTAAAAGATTTAGTTAACAAAACCTACCAAATGGCAGGGTATGATGCACCTTTTGTTCCTGGTTGGGATTGCCATGGTTTGCCCATTGAATTGAAGGTTGAGGAGCAATATAAAGCTAAAGGACAACGTAAAGAAGATGTTGAAGTTAGTGAATATATTGAATCTTGCCGTGCCTATGCCAATAAGTGGATTGATATTCAATCAGAAGAATTTCAACGTTTTGGTATAATTGCCAATTGGAAAAATCCTTACATCACAATGGAATTTAAGAACGAAGCCAAAATTGCGGCAGAGCTTGGTAAATTTTTAATGAATGGTGGCTTATATCGTGGGCTAAAGCCAGTGATGTGGTCTGTTGTTGAAAAAACTGCATTGGCTGAAGCCGAAGTCGAATACCATGACCATACCAGCGATGCAATTTTTGTAGCATTTCCAATTGTTGTCCCAAATGTTGAAACATTAAAAAATGCTCATGCGTTGATTTGGACCACGACACCGTGGACATTGCCAGGAAATAGGGCAATTGCTTATGGGCATGATCATGCCTACACGGTTATTGAGGTGTTGGCTGGTACTGATCTGGTGCCAAATGGAATGCGATTACTTGTGGCTAAAGATTTGGTTGCAGGTGTGGCAACTGCTTTAGGCATTGAAAATTATGGAATCATTGGTCATGTGAATGGGGAAAATTTAAAAGGAACCATTTGTCGTCACCCATGGTATGGAAAAGGGTACGATTTTGACGTGCCAATGTTGCCGGGTGCGCATGTCACAACTGATGCTGGCACGGGCTTGGTACATACAGCACCTGGTCACGGAATTGAAGATTTTGGTGTTGGCCAAGAATTTGGCATGGAAGTGCCAGAAACAGTACAAGGTGACGGAGTGTATTATGCTCATGTTCCATTGTTTGCAGGCAAACATATTTTTAAAGTTGGCCTCGATGTTTTAGCAGCGTTAAAAGAAGCTGGCGCATTGTTGCAAGCAACGAAGCTTGTGCATAGCTACCCGCATTCTTGGAGATCAAAAGCACCACTTATTTACCGTGCTACATCTCAATGGTTTATTTCAATGGACCGTAATGATTTACGTAAAAAAGCAATGCAGGAAATTGATAAAGTTGAATGGTTCCCAGCTATGGGTAAAAACCGTATTTCAGCGATGGTGACAAACCGGCCTGATTGGTGTTTGTCTCGTCAACGCACGTGGGGCGTGCCTATTACGGTATTCGTGCATAAAGCAACAGGTGAAGCTTTGCGTGATGAAGCTGTGCACCAACGGATTGTTGATGCAATTGCAAAAGAAGGCATTGTAGCTTGGCATAAATATGATGCTGCCTATTTCTTAGGCAGTGCCTATGCGGCAGATGATTATGAAAAAGCCAATGACATTTTAGATGTTTGGTTTGATAGTGCTTGCACTCATACTTTTATTTTAGAAAATAATCCAGACATGAGCTGGCCTGCGGATATATATTTTGAAGGATCCGACCAACACCGAGGATGGTTTCAAACATCATTGTTGCAATCATGTGGTACGCGTGGAGTGGCGCCATATCGCCAAGTTCTAACTCATGGATTTGTTCTTGATGAAAAAGGCTACAAAATGTCAAAATCCCAAGGTAATGGGGTTGAGCCACAACAAGTGATTGATTCCATGGGGGCTGATATGCTGCGCTTGTGGGCTGCTTGCTCTGATTATTCAGATGATGTGCGCATAGGTAAAGAAATTTTGAAGCATCATGAAGATGTGTATAGGCGTTTTCGCAATACCTTGCGCTATCTTTTAGGAGCGCTTGCAAGTTATGAACATAAAAATGAAGTGACTTATGGTCAACTGCCAAACCTTGAGCAGTGGGTTTTGCATCGTTTGAATGATATTAAAAAAAGTCATCAGAAGCTTTTTAAAACCTATGACTTTGCTGCGTTTTACAGTGAACTGCATACATTTTGTGCGACTGACTTATCGGCGTTTTATTTTGATATTCGTAAAGATACTTTGTACTGCGATGCATTAAATGGACAAAAACGTTTGGCCACACTGAATGTTATGTACCATGTATTTATGCATTTAGTGCACTGGTTGGCGCCAGTTTTAAGCTTTACTACAGAAGAAGCTTGGCATGCTTTCCAAGAATGTGAGAGCCCAAATAGTATTCATACTCAACTTTTTCCTGAGATGCCTCGTCAGTGGGATAACCCATCCATGGCGGCGAAATGGGAAGATTTACGTAATATTCGCCGGGTGCTAACAGGTGCTCTTGAATTAGAACGAGCAGCTAAAACAATTGGTTCAAGTTTGCAAGCAAGTGTGATTATGTACGTAAGTTCTGAATGGTC
>CAMDPB010000102.1 GCA_945903885.1 Candidatus Finniella inopinata | reverse complement strand
AACGAAGGCCAGTTACGTTAGTTGTCAATTGACCACGCTTTGTGTAGTCGAATTGTAAACTTCCTGATAATTGGTCATCATTCTTCACTTGTAATCCAGCACCACCACCAAACGCTGAGCGGTTGACTTGGTATCCTTTATTTGTGCCTGAATCACCGATAGTAGCAGCTGCGTTTTTCTTCACGTCATACTGACCATGAATGTTTAAGAAAGGCATAACGCTAGGTGTCATTTGGTAACCTACCAAAACTTTAGCTGTAGCAGTTTGGGCTTTGAAAGTGTTTGATGGGACGCTTACAGAGTTTCCATCATATGCAGCATCTGCAGAAGTTTCCTTAAACTTGTCCATTTTGCTTTGCATCATCAAATAACCAACTTGCAAGCTGAAAGACGCTTTGTTTACTTTGTTTACAAAGTTAGCAAATACACCACCAAACATTGCTTTGGATTTTGGTGAACAACTAAATTTGTTGTCAACAGCTACGCTGCCTGTTCCAGATAGCTTTGTTGTAATCCAACGACGAGTATCACTGCCTTTTGTAGTGCTCCATCCACCAACAAATTCAACGTTAAAGTTCTTGTGTGGCACAATGATCAAGTAAGGGTTCACACCTAAAGTATCTTGCTTCATGGTTCCTTTGTTAAACTCAGTTCTTGCATCAAGGTGACCATAGCTTAAGCCCAAACCAGCACAGAACATGTTGTTAAACTTGTAGTCAGCGCCAACCATAGTTAAGTATGATTTACCGTTCCATGATTGATCTGTTACTGCATTGTCAATAGCGCCGTAGCTTGCACGTAGCCATGTTGACGCACGATGCGCAGACCCTGATGAACCAGCAAGTTTCACGCCAGCATCAGCACCAGCACCAGATGTGCTTGTTTTGTTTCCAGTCATTGCTTCAGCTGCTTCTGAAGTTACAGCTCCTACTAAGCCCATAATTTTAGTTACTTTAATTGCCATAATTGAAGGCTCTGTAACAACAGCAGAAGGTGTTGTCGCAACAGATTGGTAAGAATAGTAACCGTTCGTCCCACTTGTTCCATAAATAGTTGCTCCTGCAGAACTTGTTCCTCCTCCAGATGAGCTACCGGCTGAGACGCCGCCGCCGCCAGCAGCTGACAAGTGCCCGCTTCCTATAATTGCAGTTACTAGCGCTAGGGCTTTTACTGCCTTAAATTGTTTAAACATAGATATCCTCTTAAAAAGTATATTATTACAATTTAAAATATATACCATTCTTCTAAAATTTTTTAGTTTTTTGATTTGAATTTTCTGTATAATCCACAGATGTATCCATCATGCAACAAGATTAAGTAAATCGTTTGGTGCTTGATTAGAGCCTTAGAGTTAGAAATGTCTACTATACAAACAAATAAGTATCTTTATCTTTTAGCTTTTTTGCCTTTTGCTCCTGTAATTTGGCCAAGAGGTATTTTTCAAGAATCAGATTTGGCTTTTTTTGGACTGTGGTTAACAGCAGGAGTATGCGCGATTTCTTTAGGGCTTAGTAAAGCGCAACACTTTAAAATATCGATTCTATCGTTTGGGTTATTTTTACTGGCCGCGCTAAGCATTATTGGCCTTTTTCAAAATGGCTTGGCTGCGCTTGGTGGTGTTAACGAAATACGTGAGGGAACTGCAACTTTTTTAGCATTAGCAATTTTAATTGTTGTTGGAAAGCAATCTGATATGCATAATCTGCCGCTTTGGTTGGTGCCTGTGGCATATTGCGTGTTAACAATTGCCGGCTATTATGGTTGGTTACATTTGAAAACATATATATTCCCCGATATTGCAGCATTTCCATTGTTGGCAAGCTTGCCTTTGTATGTGGATTTCAGAAAATCACTGACTGCGTTTCGGCGCTTATGGGATGTAGTGTTTGCTACTATCTTTTATTTGCTATTGGTTTACTGCACTAATGATGCAGCAATTGTTGGGTGTATGTGCGCATTCGTTTTTGTTTTCTTGCTGCCATTGGCTAAAAAATTTATAGCATTTCTACCAAAGAAAGATGGTTGGTATATCGTCTGTGGACTTGGATTCATTGCAGTGATGATTCTTGTGTCGCAATTATTCCTACCTTACCTGCCTTCACCGCTACAAAGTCGTACGTTGCTTGGAATGGTCTCGGTTTCTCAGTATTTTGATCAGTTCACCTTTTCAAAATTTTTCCATTTGTTGTTTGGGTATGGTTGGGGAAGTTATCAAGAATTTCCAGTGCTAAATCTTTTTAACATCGAAAGTTTTAGCATGTATGCGGACGGGAATTTTAAGCCTAATTGGGAATTTTTAGAGCGTAATCTTTTGCATAGTCATAACCTGATTCTGGAAACACTCGTTTCTTCAGGGGTGGTGGGGGTAGGTCTTTTGTTGACCATTATTTACAAGTGGGTCGAAAATATTGATCCTAGCGACTGGGCCGGAAGATTTTTTGTTGTCAGTTACCTAATTCTTTTGAGTGCTTGGTTTCAAACGCCACCCGTTTTACTTTTTTCACTTTTTGCAATGATTTTAGTAAAAGAAAAGACTAGTTACAGTTTCCATATCCCTCGTTTTGCTTGGGTAGGGTGTGGTCTATTTTTAATAGTATTTTCTTGTATTGAGTTGTGGTCTTCTTTTGCGCTTGATAAGCATAAATACAAAACGATTCAATCGTTTGAAGAAGATATATCAAAATTCATTAATGATCCTGCCCATTCTTATGACAAGTTAAGCACCTACAAAGCTTCAAACATGATTATAGGGCGTTTTTCTCAGGGATTAGGCACAGTAACCGAGGCTGAGCTGAAATACTTGCCCAATATCGAAAAAGCTATTATTTGTTTGGCGCAAGATTATTTAAACTCATATCAAAAGCGTAATGTCGTTAGCTCTGTGCACGTTATCAATTTGTGTAATGCATATGTTAGTTTGCCAAAAGTTAGCATTTCATCAGACTCTGAATTTTTTAAAGAATTTAAAAAAACCCTCATTGAGCATCTTTCTAGATTTCCGATGAGAGCAGATATGTCCATAGGATTTTTAAATTTGTGTTTTGATAAAATGGAAAATATCAAAGAAACCAATGAAATGGCTGATACTATTTTAGCTGTCGCCCCTGATCATCCAATAGGGCTTTGGTTTAAGGGACTCTCTGGGTTAACTTTAGGAATTGAGAAAAAGCAATCATTAGAAAAAATGCGATCTGCCGTAAAAATGGGTTTATGTCGATTTATGCCAATTCCAAAGGAAATACTTAAAAACCTAAGTGTTCAATAATAAACGATCGCTATCGATTGAGCTACCAAACTGATGCATTAGATCCTGAGGGGTAAGACGTTTACGATCATCGCCCTTAATGTCATATATAAGTTGGCTTTCATGTAACATTACGGTGCGGGTGCCATATTGAAGAGCATGTCCCAAACTATGCGTTACCATCAACGCTGTTAATTTTTTCTCTTCAACAATTTTTTGAGTTACTTCCATAACAAAGCGGCTTGTTTTTGGGTCTAGGGCTGCTGTGTGTTCATCGAGAAGTAAAATTTTTAAAGGACTTAGGGTCGCCATAAGTAAGCTAACTGCTTGACGTTGTCCACCAGATAACATTGCCATTTGAGTGTCTAACCTATTTTCCAAACCCAAATTCAAAGGCCTTAATATGCTTTGAAAATATTTACGTGAACAGTTTGTTACTGCGCTTTTAAGAGAGCGATTTTTCCCCCTACACAGGGCTAGCGCTAAATTTTCTCCAATGGTTAGATACGAACACGTACCAGCTATGGGGTCCTGAAAAACCCGTGCAACGTGTTTAGCTCTGGTGCTTGTGCCTTGTTGAGTGACTTCTTCTTCATCAATCAAAATATGACCAGAGTCAGGGATAACTTCACCAGCAATTGTGTTAAGAAGAGTTGATTTTCCAGCGCCGTTACTACCAATTACAGTAACAAATTCACCCTCTTGAATTTGAAGCGAGACATTTTTAAGGGCCGCTCTAAAAGCAGCTGTTCCAGCTCCAAAATGCACAGATACGTTTTTTAGGCTAATCATTGCTTTGCCCTTAATTGCTTTTTTAAATCAGGCAATAGCATTGCAATGCCCACAAGAATTGCTGTCACTAGATTTAAGTCAGAAGCTTGTAATAATGAGCCACCAATGTTTAAAGCTGTTGCAATAACAAATCTGTATAATATTGCACCCGCAATACAAGCAAGAATTGCATGACTAATTTTTCGTATTGGAAGAATTGCTTCCCCGATAATTACAGCAGCTAACCCTATAATGATGGTGCCTACCCCCATACTAACGTCAGCATAACCACTTACTTGGGCAAAGATAGCCCCACCTAGTGCAACAAAACTATTTGCCAAGCATAATCCTAAACTGATCATGGCTTTATCGTTGATGCCTTGAGCCCTAGCCATACGTGCATTATTTCCAGTTGCTCTTAAAGCCAGTCCCACATCTGTTTTTAAAAAACGGTTTAATACGTACGCGATAAGACTAATTAAAATTAAAATTGGAAAAATTCTCCAAAATAATCCCAAAGGAGCCTTTAATGGCAGGAAAAATTCTTCAAAAATGGTGTTCTCTCCTAAAAGTGGAATATTTGGACGCCCCATGATTCGAAGGTTTATAGAATACAGCGCTGTCATTACTAAAATTCCAGCTAGCAAATTCATAAATTTTAAATGAGTTGATAACCAGGCGGTTACTAAACCCGCAGCGCCACCTAAAATCATTGCGGCTATTGTTGCTAGTAAGGGGTGCACTCCAGCGACAATTAGGGCTGCGCATGTAGCTGCACCCAAAGGGAATGTGCCATCAACGCTTAAATCAGGAAAATCAAGAATCCTTAGCGATAAGTATACACCCATTGCTACGAATCCATAGATTAAGCCAAGCTCAATTGCTCCTATAAGCTGTATTGTGTTCATAAATCTACGCCACCAACTGTGACTGCTTCGTCTAATAAATCCTCAGAATCTAATTGTATGCCAAGGTGGCTAATAGTATCCATATTTAAATGTAGCTGAGGACATAATTCATCAAAAGCATCGCTTTTTATATTTTTTGT
>CAMDPB010000101.1 GCA_945903885.1 Candidatus Finniella inopinata | reverse complement strand
GATGTCGATATTAGCTTGGCATGGTACCTGTTTATGGGGGGGCTTGCCGGTGCATTAGTTGAAAAATTTGCTCTTACCCAAGTTGAAAGCAAAGCTGGTAGTTATGCTGTCTTGAAAATTGTCGTTTTTCTTGTTGTGGTCATTAGTAGCATCGTAACTCTTATACAATCTCAACGTCCAACCCAAGTAAGAGCTGAGAAAGGTGCTATGATGCGCCGTTGGATGATTTATTTCCCATGGCACAAAATTTTTCTTAGGTCTCGCGTGGAAATGAGCATTATTGTGCCCCTAGGTGTTGGGTTTTTTACAGGTACTGTCACTACCAGTTTGGGTGGAGGTAACAGCCTTCTTATTGCACCAATTTTAATGTATTTGCTCGGGCGTAGTTCACCTGTGGTTTCAGGAACTTCATTGCTTGCAGGATTTGGTATTAACATTGTTGTTACTTTTATCTCAAGCGTTGGAAAAGCTCCTGTTGATTTTGTATTGCTTCCGATTCTTGCTATTAGTAGTGTGGTTGGTTCAATTATTGGAGCCAGATTGGCCTATAAATTTAGTTCTAAGGCTTTAAAAATGATTGGTTCAGTTGTACTAATGGCGCTTGCTACCAAAATGTATTTCGAATTAAAGCTTGTGAATTGGCAAACAATGTCTAAAGGGCAAAATTTCTTTAATAAATTTCCAAAAGTTTTGAAAAAAATTCAATCAATGCCAGAACAAAATTGGATGTTGCCTATAGCGCAATACGCCCATGATTCACCAATGGAATACACCATTATCACGCTTGTGCTAGTTACTGTTTTTGCAGGATCAGTTCAATATATGCTTAATCGTATAACGTGGCGTAGCTAGATGTTTTCTCGCTTTTTATTTCGCTTATTACTTGTGATGTCAATTGCTAGCATTGGCGTTTGGTACCATTTTAAACCATCCCCTGCTCATGCTGAAGACAAATACGTAAATGTTTATTGTTGGTATGGATTACTTGATCAAGAAACTATTAAAGAATTTGAAACTGAAACAGGTATAACGGTTCGTTTAGATGCATACGATAATAACGAAGTTTTAGAAGCAAAACTGCTTGCTAGCAATAGTGGTTTTGACGTTGTCTTTCCTTCTGCAACACCTTACATAGCTTGGCAAATTCAAGCTGGTGTTTACCAAAAGCTTGATAAAAATCTATTACCTAACATTGCAGAACTAGACCCATTGGTGGTGCATTGGATGCGTAACGTAGACAAAAATCTTACCTATTCTCTTCCGTATTTTTGGGGAACAGTTGGTATTGTCTACAATAAAGATGTTTTGGAGAAAGTTTTCTCGAAAGGGTTTGAGCAAAATCTAGGTTTATTATTTAACCCTGTTAATCTTAAAAAACTAGCTAAATATGGGGTCTCACTACTTGAAGAAAGTGTTGATGTTATCCCATTTTCATTGATGCATATAAATAAAAACCCTAACTCGTCATCATCAGAAGATCTTGACCTAGCTGCAAAACATCTTATGAAAATGCGTCCGTATATTAGGCGGTTTACTTCTTCCAGAGTGGTGAATGATATAGTTTTAGGTGATACAGCAATAGCGCTTGTGTGGTCAGGTGAAGCACAACAAGCAATTATAGAAGCTAAAGAACAAGGAAAAAGTATCGAATATTTTATTCCACCTGAAGGTGGAATTACATGGATTGATGCTATGGCGATTCCACAAGGTGCTCCTCATCCTAAAAATGCTCATGCCTTTATCAACTTTTTACTAAAACCGCATATTGCTGCGCGTATTTGCCAAAATACTTTACATGGAGTTGCTGTTAGCCGTGCTAAAAAATATATGTCTGATGATATTTTAAACAATGAGGGTATTTATCCAGGCAAAAATATATTAAAAAAACTTTTTTTAAACGCACCACCAAAAACCTTGAATGAAATACAATTTGAACGTGAGCGCACTCGGGTGTGGGCAAAAATACGCCTTAATGAATATTAGGAAAAATGACTATGTCGATTAATGGAAATAGAGAACAATTAAAAAATCTGGAGCCCTGGCAAGATCCAAACGTTAAGCCTTATGTTTTGATTGAGAATATTAATAAGAGCTTTGGCACAACAGTCGCTGTTAAAAATCTTTCTATTTCTATTTACCGAGGTGAACTTTTTGCTTTGCTAGGAGCATCTGGTTGTGGAAAATCAACATTGTTGCGTATTCTGGCGGGGCTCGAGAAACCTTCAAGTGGAAAAATTGTCATTGATGATTTGGACATTACCGATTTGCCTCCGTATAAACGTCCTGTGAGCATGATGTTTCAATCGTATGCCTTGTTTCCGCACATGACGGTTGAAGATAATATTAGTTTTGGCTTGAAGCAAGAGCGCCTTTCTAAAAACCAAATCACTGAGCGGGTAGATGAAGTTCTCGATTTAGTGCAACTGCGTAAATATCGAGATCGCAAGCCAGAGCAACTCTCAGGAGGACAACAACAACGTGTTGCATTGGCACGTAGCCTTGCTAAACGGCCAAAATTATTATTACTTGATGAGCCATTAGGAGCCTTAGATAAAAAGTTACGCGAAAAAACTCAGTTTGAATTGGTAAACATTCAAGAGCGAGTAGGCATCACCTTCGTTGTGGTTACCCACGATCAAGAAGAAGCAATGACTATGTCAAGCCGTATTGGAATCATGGATGAAGGGCAAATTAGACAAATTGGAAAGCCACATGAAATTTATGAATTTCCTCATTCTCGTTTTGTTGCTGAGTTCATAGGTTCTATGAACATGTTTGAAGGCGTTGTGGTTGAAGACGAGCCAGACCATGTGGTCATTGAATCATCTGAAGCAGGATGCGAGCTCTACGTTACCCATGCAGCATCTATGCCTGTAGGTGCGAATGTTACAGTTGCTCTTCGTCCTGAAAAAGTAATGATTTCAACGAACCCAAATCCTAATTTAGGACGTAACTGCACCAAAGGAATTGTACGAGAAATAGCCTATTTAGGGGACATTAGTATTTATCATGTTCAGCTTGAATCAGGAAAGATTGTTCAGGCATCATTGCCAAATCTACTACGTTTATCTGAGCGTGACGTAAAATGGGATGACGAAGTGTATTTATTTTGGAGACCAGAAAATGGGGTCGTCTTAAGCGTATGATTCGGCAAATACTGGACCATTTTTTTGAATTTTTTTGGGGAGAGCTTTGCTATATAGGAAGAAAGCTGCGTGATAAATGGCTTGTTATTTCTATTCCTTATTTATGGCTTGCTTTGTTTTTCCTGTTTCCTTTTCTCATTATTTTTAAAATCAGTTTTTCAGAGCTTCAGATAGGTATTCCTCCTTTTAGAAATGTTGTTGAATGGACGCCGGACTTACTATTAAAAATCCGCCTGCATTTTGAGGGCTATTGGACAGTTTTTACCGATAATTTCTATATTCATGCAGTGTTCAGCTCTTTAAAAATTGCATTGTTTTCAACCATGGGATGCTTAATCATTGGTTACATGATTGCTTATAGTATTTCCCGAGTAAAAACATCTTGGCGCATGCCATTATTGCTAATGATTGCTCTTCCATTTTGGACATCTTTTCTTATTCGGGTTTATGCTTGGATGGCAATGTTAAGTAGTAAGGGATTAATAAATAACATTCTTTTAAAGCTTCATATAATTAGCACTCCGCTACAACTTCTTGATAATGACGGCGCAGTTTGTTTGGGTATTATATATTGTTATTTACCGTTTATGGTTTTTCCAATTTATGCATCGCTCATAAAAATAAATGATGATTTCATTGAGGCAGCTCATGACTTAGGTTGCACACCATGGCGAGCGTTTTGGAGCATCACTGTGCCTTTATCTAAGCAGGGAATTATCGCGGGCATTATTCTGGTGTTCCTACCATCAATTGGAGAGTTTGTTATTCCAGAAATTCTTGGTGGCCCAGAGACAGTAACCATTGGACGCGTGCTTTGGTGGGAATTTTTTAACAATAGAAACTGGCCTTTGGCAAGTGCAGTAGCCGTCCTTATGGTGCTTCTGTTCGTTGTGCCAATTATGATTTTAAGAAATCGTCAGCTCGATGCAACAGAAAAGGCAGCACAAACATGATTCGCTTTTCTAAATTCAACCTTGGCGCGCTTATTTTTGGGTACGGATTTCTGTACGTTCCCATTCTGTACCTAATAGTATATTCGTTTAATGATTCCCGAATTATTGGCGTATGGGCAGGATTTTCCACACGTTGGTATGCAAAATTATTTCAGGACGATGCACTTATTCGCGCCGTGCTAAACAGCTTTGAAATAGCTGCAATTGTCGCAACCTTAGCTGTCGCTCTTGGTACAATGGCTGCTATTGTCATGGTGCGATTTAAACGATTTCGTGGAAAAACTTTATTCAGCGGTTTAATTTCAGCACCTTTAGTTATGCCAGAAGTTATTACCGGCCTTGCACTTTTGTTGATGTTTGTAACCTTGGAACGTGCGATTGGGTGGCCTTCTGAACGCGGCATGCTAACTATTATCATCGCGCATATCACGCTTACTATGTCATATGTTTACCTGGTCATTCAGGCACGCTTGATTGACTTTGATAAATCATTGGAAGAAGCCGCAATGGTGCTTGGTGCGAAACCATCCGTTGTATTTTTTAAAATAACGCTCCCTCTAATTTTCCCATCATTGCTGGCAGGGTGGTTATTAGCATTTGCATTGTCTTTAGACGATGTTGTCATTGCCAGCTTCTTAGCAGGACCTGGCGCTACAACCTTACCAATTTTAGTATTTTCAAGTGTGCGGACCGGTGTCACGCCAGAACTAAATGCCCTAGCCACAATTATAGTAGGAATTGTCAGCGTTGGCATTTTGATGAGTGGCCTTATCATGCACCGCAGAGCAGTTAAGAAAATTTACTAAACTAAGCAGCTTGCGGTATTGCTAACGCTACTGCAGCACATTTATCTTTTCCCTCCTCAAGCTTGGCAAAATGATCAACACCCCATAAGAAGCCAATACTAACTGGCAATACAATCACCCACATGCCGTAAGGCCCAAGGGCGCTAGTTAAATACACCAACCCAAATG
>CAMDPB010000100.1 GCA_945903885.1 Candidatus Finniella inopinata | reverse complement strand
CCCGAGAGAGAATCTATTATTGAAAAACTTAAGAATTTTCCCGCTATTGAACCTTTACCTACGGAATCAGGGCGTAATCTTGGTTATAGTTTTTGCTTGTCTGAGGCGCACGTGCAGTTTTTGCGTGCGATTAGAGATTTTATAAGTGCCAATCAAAGAGTTCCGCGTATTTTAGATGTTGGCTGTGGATATGGAAATATGAGTTTGGCAGCTCATTGGGCTGGTGCAGATGTTGTAGGTATTGATCCATTTAATAGCAATGTAGCCTTTCAACGGTTTGTAAGTGCAGTAGGTAAAGAAAAAACTGGTGGATTAATGAGAAGTAGAAAGATTTCTTTCCAGCCGAAAGACATTTTTTACTACTCTGCTGAACAGTCTTTTGATTTTGTTTGGTGCTATTCTGTACAGCAAATACTTCAGCCAACTGATCATTCTAGATTTTATGAAAAATTAACTAGTTTTCTAAATCCAGGAGGTCAGCTTTATTTAACCTGTCAGGCGCCTCTTTCAATAGCTGCTGAGCGTTATTTTAAAGATAATTGCAAAGATGTATTATTATTTATGGTTCATCAATTTATGTCAGGCGATGAATACGCTGGTTATAATGAGCTGATTACCTGGCTTGAAGGTGAATATGCTAACTTTAGTATACAACCTTGTAGGGATATAACCTCAATCCCCAATTTTTTTTATAGAGAAATTAATGGAAAAAGGGAGATACATCCAGCATCCGGAGTTTTTTCTATGAAAGGTGATTTCCCTATTTATCGCCCTTTCTATACCGCTACTCTTGAAAAATTACATAGCTTTGCTGAAGCGGCAGGCTTAGAAGTTCTAGAAACAAAAGGATTAAATTTTTCCGGACGATTTTTCCATCGTGAAGGTGAAGTATTATCTTATGTTGCTGGATTAGTGGTTGCGAGAAAACCACAAGAAATTTTAATATAGCTATATTTATAGACTAAAAAACCCAGCGCGGGGCTGGGTTTTATTTTAATGTTTTCGACAGTTTTATTCTGCTTCAGGAGCTTTCGCTTCAACTGGAGCTGCCGCAACAGGTGCAGCTGCAACCTTTGGTTCAGCGCGGTATGCGCGTTCTGCGATACGTGCGCTTTTGCCGCGACGATCACGCAAATAGTACAACTTAGCGCGACGAACATCGCCACGACGAGTAACTTCAATTTTAATGTTTGGTGAATAAAGTGAGAAAACGCGCTCAACACCTTCGCCATTAGAAATTTTACGAACTCTAAAAGTAGATTTCACACCGCTATTTTTACGGCCAATAACTACACCTTCAAAAGGCTGGTGACGCTGACGCTCACCCTCAATAACTTTTACTAGCACGCGTAAAGAGTCACCTGTACGAAAATCAGGTATTACTTTGTCAATTGATAGTCTTTCTAACTGAGCTTTTTCAACTTGTTGAATAATATTCATGAACACTTCCTTTTATTTTTTAACCGGCTTTTGATTGGCTTCATAGCGTAGCCAGAGATCAGGTCGACGGTTCTGTGTTATTGTTTCTGCTTCTTTTAAGCGCCATGCGGCAATAGACTTATGGTCGCCAGAAAGCAGCACATCCGGCACGACCGTATTATTCCAAATTTGGGGTTTAGTATACTGCGGGTATTCTAATAAGTCTAGCTCAAAACTTTCAATAGTTGTGGCGTCAGGTTTATCTAAAACGCCTGGTAGAAGTCGAACGCAAGCATCAAGCATCACAAGTGCTGCAAGTTCTCCGCCAGATAATACATAGTCACCTATGCTGATATCTTCAAGACCATGTGTTTCATGCCACTGATCAAGCACGCGTTGATCAACTCCTTCATAGCGTCCGCACAATATACCAATTCCCTTTGGGTAATCAGCTAGCCAGGAACGAATCATGGACTGTGTAAGCGGTTTACCCTTAGGGGATGCATAAATTAGCTTTGTGCCGGGCTGTGCATGGGCAGAAAGTGCCGAATGAATCACATCAGGGCGCATTACCATGCCTGTGCCGCCTCCATAACTAGTATCATCTACGGTCTTATGTTTATCCGGTGCATAGTCACGAATATTGACTGCATTTAAATTCCAAGTTCCTTGTTGCATGGCTTTACCAGCAATAGAGTGACCTAATGGTCCAGGAAACATACTTGGGAAAAGTGTGTAAATCGTTGCTTGCCACATTTGGGGGTCAGACTTTTCTTTAACGTCATTGGTAAAAAGTGCATAAGCTGCATGAAGGTTTATATTTACCATATTTTCTACACAAAGACCATGTTATCCCCCCCTACTTTATTATTAACTACAAACGAAAAAACCATTCAGGGATTTTCCCTTAGGGCATTTTCATCGCTATTTTTTATTTTTTTAACCTTTTAAATAAGCATTGTGCAAACGCATTCGCATTAAATTTAAAAAGGAAAATACATTATGAAAAAAATTAATTTAGTAACAATAGCTATGTTTCTGTCATGTGTTAAAGCATATGGCCTACCTATTGATGAGATGCAACAATCATTAAAAAGAGGAGTCTTCCGAGTAATTCGGGAGAACATAGAAAAAATACTCGATTGTGATCAACCAAAAACTTTTGGTATTAGCCCTCTTAAGAATAATGGTAAAAATTCAAAAAAAGGATATTTTGCATATTTGAGCGTAACCCCTAACGATGACATCTACAAGATGACTGTTAAATTCAACAATAAAGAAAAATTTTCTGCTGCCCCAGATAGAATGACCCTAGAAAAACTAAAAGAAGAAAAAAATTCAGATTTCACTCATGATAGTAAGCTAATAAAATTTTCTCAGAATAAATAGATCTTAAAAATGACAACGAACAAAGAGTCAAACGATTTAATTCGCTTTTTAAGTGCTTGAAATAGTTTGATTCTTTTTTCCCTTTCCCTTTTTATTTTAGGCCTGACACTTTAATTGTGAAGGTTGGGTGTCAGACCTAAAATAAAAACCAACACCCTCAGACTATGTGGTGTTCATCTTCTCTTGCTACGAATGGCCTAATTGTGCTTCTATGTGGGGCGCATTTCGTAAGAAATCTACATCCCAAAAGTAAATTGGTAGTTATGTCTTTAAGTTTGTTAACTGCACGAGAACTAGATGTTGTTTCCTGTCTTTTAAATGGGCGTGGTGTAAAAAAAACAGCATCTTTATTAAAGATTTCCCCTAAAACTGTGGAAACGCATATTAGAAATCTTATGCTTAGGACGAATTGTATTTCGCGAGAGCATTTAATAGACGAAATTATTGAAGCTGATATGTTGCAATCAGTGCAGCAACACTATTCAAAAATTCTTGGAAAAGATTTTTCCCCTAGCGTTCAATCCAATGAATTAATACATCAAAATTTTTTTAAAAAACCTTCTATGAATTTTTTATGGCTTGCTGCTTTTATTAGTATTTTAGTCTGCGTCTTTTCAATAAAATTTTTCTTTTTTCATGAAAAACCAACCATAAAAGATGATCTTCTTTTGCCTAATAAACTGGTTTTCTTAGAACGTCAGAATTTGCTGAAAGCAATTAAGCATCAGTTTTCAAAAAGTCATGATGGTATTAAAATGGTTGTGCTAAAAGGTGTTGCAGGTGCTGGAAAAACGATTATAGCTCGTAGTTATGCAAAGCAATATCATGAAGGGTTAATTTGGGAAATTTGCGCAAGTAGCAAAGAAAGCATTCTTATTTCTTTTGAAAAACTTCTGATTGCTATGCTTCACCAAGAAAAAGATGAGTCAGGTCATCAAATCCTGCAAAAAGTTCGTAACACTCCACAATATGAATCAACCTTATTATTGATGCTTAGGGAGAAATTAGCACGCAATCCTGATTGGCTTTTAATATTTGATAACGTTACTGATCTTAAAAATATTCAAGGTTATTTACCTCATGATTCAAGTGTTTGGGGGAAAGGTAAAATTATTTTAACAACTTGTGATTCGGCCATTAATATGGCTGGAGCTGTGATAGAAGTTTCTGAGCTTAATCATAAAGAAAAAATAGAATTATTTAGCAAAATCCTATCTCTTCAAAAAAATGTGTCAAAAGAAGAGCAGCATTTCCTAGATAGTTTGCCTCCATATCCCTTACATATCTCCACAGCTGGGCATTACTTAAAAACAGTATCAATTTCTTACCAAGAATACTTAAGCAGGATGAAAGAAAATAGTCATCAATTTAGCGAAGCTCAAACTGACATTTTAAAAGACGTTGGGAATTATACGAAGACTCGTTTCAATATTATTGGTTTGTCCATAAAAAACTTGCTAACAGAACACCAAGATTTTTCTGATTTGTTGCTTCTGCTCAGTGTGGTCGATGCAAAAAATATTCCACGAGAAATTCTAGATTTTTATAAAAATCCTGTCACAGTTGATAAATTTTTGCATGCTTTACAAAAACATTCTTTGCTCAGCTGTTGTGGGAAAAATATTAGTTTGCACAGCGCTACGCAAACAGTTCTACGTTCTTATCTGTCGCAAATGTTAGGAATAAACAAACAACAAAATAATCTAGAAAACATAACAGAAGCCATGGAAAAATATGCTGATAAGCATCTTGTCGAACAAGATTTGGAGTCGTTACAACAGTTGTTGCCGCATCTTTTGGCTTTAGTGAAGCATGATAATATTTTAAGCAAGATTGCCCTTGCAAACTTGAATGTAAAAATTGCAAATATTGATATCATCAAACAAGTAAATCAGATTCAATCAAAAATTTTATTAGAAAATAGTTTGGTTGTTTACAAAGAGTACTATTCCAAGGCTCACCCAAAAGTAGCATGGGTTTTAGGGCAGTTAGGTGTATTAAGCAAGTCTGATGTTGAAAAGCAACTTAAGTTTTTTGAAGAAAGCTTAGATAAGTATCAAAAATACTACCACAAGGAAAACCCTATACAGTGTGCCTGGATTTTAGTGCATTTAGGCAATTTTTATAGACGATTAGGTGATTATCATAAAGCTGAACATTATTTGCAAAAAAGCTTAGAAATTTATCAAGAACACTATGGTTCAGAACATCCGAAAACTGCTTGGGTTTTTGCGAATATGGGACGTTTTTACCGGCGCATTGGTGATTACAAGAAGGCAAAA
>CAMDPB010000099.1 GCA_945903885.1 Candidatus Finniella inopinata | reverse complement strand
TGAGCTTTCCATTGGATATAGTACAGCTGTTGAAGTTGCTACTGAAGCACTTGATCGGTTGCAGCCAACCGCTGCTAGTCACGATCGTGTGATGATTTTAGAAGTCATGGGGCGTGATGCTGGTCATATTGCTCTGTCTGCTGGAATTGCAGGTGGTGCTGATGTGATATTAATCCCAGAAATTCCTTATAAGCTTGATTCAATCTGCCAACATATTCAAAACATCAACAATTCTGGACGAAATTACTCTTTAATTATAGTTTCAGAAGCTGTCAAAACTTTAGAGGATATCTCAGTTTTGCAAGGAAAATCTTATAATGACAAACCACGTTATGGCGGAGTTTCGCAATACCTTTGTGCTGAACTTGAAGAACGTATTAAGGCTGACACCCGCTTCACTATTTTGGGTCATGTGCAACGTGGCAGCCAACCAAATGCCCAAGATCGAATTCTTGCAACTGCCTTTGGAGTAAAGGCAGTAGACATGGTTGCCGAGCAAGATTTTGGAAAAATGGTTGTATGGCGCAACAATCAGCTTGAGTCAGTATCAATTGAATCAACTATTGATATTTACAGCACAGTTGATACAAAAGGAATTTTAGTAAAAACAGCCAAATCAATGGGCGTTTATGTAGGCGAATTATAACCTATGAAAGTTGCAATACTAGCATCTCATAAACTTAAGGCTAAAAACCTTTCAAAAATTGCGGAAAATTTTTTAGAAACAGTCCCAGTTGAAGAAGCAGATGTAATTGTAGCCTTTGGTGGTGATGGCTTTATGCTGCACACGTTGCATCAATTAAAAAACCATAAAACACCAGTTTATGGTGTTAATACTGGCACCATAGGGTTTTTACTAAATAGCTCTGAGCATTTAGAAATGTTACCTGAGAAAATTTCAAACGCAAAATCTACTACATTATTTGCCCTAAAAGCAGAAGTGACTGACATTTTTGGACAATCGTACGAAGCCCAGGCTTTCAATGAAATTTCTTTATTCAGAAGCTCAGCACAAACATCAAAAATAGCTATTAAACTGAATGGAAAAATCCAATTAAATTCATTAATTGGAGATGGACTAATTGTAGCAACTCCTGCAGGTAGTACCGCGTATAATTTATCTGCAGGAGGACCTATTCTTCCCTTAGAGTCAGGGTTGATTGCCCTAACCCCCATTTGTCCATTTAGACCACGCCGCTGGAAAGGGGCTTTGGTACCCAATTCAGTAAAAATTGAACTGGAAGTACTGAACCCAGATCAGAGACCAGTAAAACTAACCGCTGATCAACGGTTAATTCACAAAGTTCATACAACACAAATTGTGCTAGACACCACTATGCCTTATACACTTTTATTTGATCCTAACCAGCATTTAGAAGAACGTATTATCCACGAGCAATTTCTAGAGCACTAGGTATACATACCAAAAGGTGGTTCATCGTTTATTTTCTTAACTGGCGGTGGCAAATGATCCCTTACAAATTCTTCTGTCAACGTAATTTTTCTAGCTCCTTCAATTTCTGTAATTAATCCAGCAGGAAGACTATATACAGGAGCGAGTATATGCCCTAGTAGTTCTTCAAGTTTTCGAGCTCCTGTTGAATCAGCAATTGATCTAGCTGCTATTGCTCTTAACCCAGCATCTTCAATGACCAAGTCAATATTGTATAATTTTTTAAAGAAACTACGTTCGTGATTATAAGCCCCCGAAGCGTTATTTTTCAAAATATCAACTAGACTAGGTATTGTGTGAGGAACTAGCTTGATAATTCCTTGACTGAACCGATTAACCAATTCCAACGGCATTCCTGTATAGCTACTTAGCGTTTCTGCTGTTAGATCCACTGAGTTAGGCACATGAGCGCACGCATCTGTTGCAAGATATGTGAAACAATGAGTAGAAATTGTTTCTTCGGTACCATCTGCTTTTGCAGGTAACTTTACAGTTACTCCATCCATATGAGCTAGTAAAGTTCTCATGATACTTCCTCCATATTTTGGCGCGTTATCACCCACTCCTGTTGTTCCCATTTTCCCCGCTTCATCTAGAATCACAATTGCATAAGGAGGAATTTTTCCTGCTTGTTTTAATTGCTCGTAATTATAAGATAATGTTGGTCCCTTAAATCCCTCTCCTACAATTTCTGGGGCATTCACTCTAATCCAAGGAATGCCAATGATTTTGCATAGTTCAATAACCGATTGAGTTTTTCCGCTGCCTGATTTGCCGATTAAAAATGCATGGGGTGGACGAAATACCCAAGATGAATCCGCTTGCTTTAAACGAATCTGTGCCATTATTTTGTGTCCAATAATACCTAGGGTATTCATAGCTGCATCTTGACCCCGAATATTTACTTTAAGACGAGTGGCCATGTCTTCAGGAGAGAGAAGCCCCCCAAAAGCAGTGCCCATAAAAGATTTTGCTTCAGCAACGATAGTACGTTGTTTTATGACATAATCAATAATTGTATTCATGATAAGTGCATCATGCGCAATTTCTTTTTGCGTTTTGATAGGACTGTACTCGGGCATTGGCCTTGCGGTATAAACGCTTAATGCTTCTAGTTCTGATAAAATTCCTAGTATTTCTGCTTTTCTTTTACGCTTGATTCCTTTTTTAAAAGCAAACTCATTAAAATCGTTACGCAGACTTTTAGACATAAATAGAGCAGCTGCAACATGATCACCCACACTAATAAATTCACAAAAAGCGGTACGTATTTCTTGAGGGGAAGATTCCTCTGCCATAAACGCATAAAATCTATCACGTGCCACCCAAAAAAAGCTCGAGACATCTTGTGGATACAGCTTAACTGCTTCTTGAAGGGGATCATCAGGTGTAGCTGTATAAATGTATCCTGGAATCGGTCGAGTGGAATAAAAATCACCCGAACGCAGCATAGACGTCTCTTCTAATTCATTTAATGCGTCTAAAATATCAATCTTAGCTGTTGGAGTCACACCCCGGACTAAGGAATATTTATCAATATCTCTGCGGAGGTTATTTCGCATAATGGAATCTGGAGATATATAGTCACATACTCTTACAAATTCGCATAATGTGCTTTTAAAATTTTCTTTTGTAGCTGTTGGTCCGGCTAGCCGATCATAAAAATGATCTCGTAAAGGCCAAAATAAATCAGGTAAATTGTCAGGGTAAAAATCTGTAGCTTTTAGAGTGCAGACTGGATTAATTCCTACAATAATAATCGCTAAAAAAAACTTGAGCAGCATGACTTCCTCCGATATCTTTTCGGTGAAATCACGCAAAATTAGAACCTACTCTATGACATATAGTCCCATAGGGCACAAATCTATATAGATCAGTATTTTTTGGTTCGTAAATTTCATTTTGCGAGTTGTTTCACCTGTTATTACATTTTAAGTATGCGGAATAAAAATTAAAAACTTATTAATACAGTTTAAAATTAACTTAAAGTTTTCTATGTACTGTGATATGAGAATTTAAATATATTGTTGTAAATAAAATCTCGAAAAAATTTAAGAAATTAGCTATATTGCATTACAATTTTTAGTTTTTGAATCTCAAATGTTTTTTAAAGAAGTTGCTGCTATCTGCCTTCTGATGCTTTTAAGTGCATGTTCAAACACACAGCAGACTGCTGAAGCACCGAAATCACGAGAAGACAAAGTAAAACTTGGTTTCGGCTCTATAGCTGGACCAGAAGGTATCACTCTAGGATCTGACAAAGTTAGTGGACGTACTAACGATTCAGCAGGGTATGTGGTAAATAGCTATTTATGGAAAGCTAGCCTTGATACATTAAAATTCGCTCCGCTTGTTTCGTCTGATGGACCTGGTGGAATTTTAGTCACCGATTGGTATCAACCAGCAGGGGCAAAAGACCGTCTTAAAATCCAAGTACGCATTAAAGACCGCCAGTTGCGCTCTGACGCGTTAGAGGTTAGCGTATATAAACAGGCAAAACAAAGTGACGGCTGGCGCGATGTTGGAATGGATAACAAAGCATCCAGGGAATTAGAAAATATTATTTTGTTGAAAGCTCGTGACATTCGCGTAAACACACAATAAGGATAGCCAGTGGAGTCTTCACAGCTTAAAAAACCTGATTGGATTCGGGTTAAAGCCCCGACATCAAAAGAATACTTTGAAACAAAGGACATTGTAAGTGAGCACAAGCTGCATACAGTGTGCGAAGAAGCTGCTTGTCCAAATATAGGGGAATGCTGGTCAAAACGCCATGCAACCTTCATGATTTTGGGTGATGTTTGCACACGTTCTTGTCGATTTTGTAACGTTAAAACGGGATTGCCTGATTTGTTGGACCCGCACGAACCAGAACGCGTTGGCAAAGCCGTTGCAAAAATGAACCTATCTCATGTGGTTATTACATCAGTAGATCGTGATGACCTAGACGATGGCGGAGCAAATCATTTCGCAGAAGTAATTCGTGCTATTCGTGGATCATCACCCCACACAACTATTGAAGTATTAACGCCTGATTTTTTGCGCAAAGAACACGCCATAGAAATGGTTGTGAATGCCAAGCCTGATGTGTTTAACCATAACCTTGAAACGGTGCCACGTTTGTACGCATCTGTGCGACCAGGCGCTAGGTATTTCAATTCCCTAAGATTACTTGATACTGTTAAAAAACTTGATCCTTCCATTTTCACAAAATCAGGCGTGATGGTTGGTCTTGGCGAAGAAAAACATGAAATTTTTCAAGTAATGGATGATTTACGATCAGCTAATGTTGACTTCATGACCATTGGCCAATACCTACAACCTACACCTAAGCATCATGCCGTAATGGATTTTATCACTCCAGAACAATTTAACGAATACGCAAGTCGTGGACGGTCAAAGGGCTTTTTATTAATTGCCGCCAGCCCGCTTACCCGTTCATCATATCACGCGGGAGATGATTTTATGCGGCTTTCAGCAGCACGCAAAGCCATGGTAAAGTCAGATGTTTCAAGCCTCTAAGGTCCTTCCCTACCCCGCTGCTTTTTTAAAAGAGATTGTGGTAGATGTTGAACAATATCCGGTATTTTTACCTATGCTAAAAGCGGTGGCGATTTATCCCAAGACCTCAACATTTTTT
>CAMDPB010000098.1 GCA_945903885.1 Candidatus Finniella inopinata | reverse complement strand
AGATTTTCCACACTTACTCCAATGCATATCGTTAAGAAAAAGTTGTTGCTTTTTGATTAAAAATTGTTCATTATGAAACATATGATTATGATGCACCAACATATTGCTCGATGGCGACACGGATAATCCCTAGATTATTCCGCACAGTTTTTTATTAGCCATTCAATGTTGGAGCTCTTATGTACAATAAAATCGCCCTATTCATCACAACTGTTTTAGCAATTGGTTTTTTTACCAATTTTTCTCAATCAAAAATCACTAACAAAGTTGTTGCAATCACGCAAATTGCCCCTCACCCATCTTTAGACCGAATTCGAAGTGGTGTTGAAGACGAAATCACCGCAGCTTTTGGTGAAAAAGTAAAAATTGAATTTCAGTCAGCCCAAGGAAACCCTGCTTTAGCTACACAGATAGCCCAAAATTTCATAGGAAAAAAAGTTGATGTACTTGTAGCGATTACAACCCCATCAGCCCAAGCAATGTTTTCTGCAAATACTCAAAAAATTCCTATGGTATTTGCCGGCGTCACCGATCCAGTTGCTGCAAAGTTAATAGGTGAGAGTGGTAAAAACAAAGAAAATATAACAGGGATTTCAGATTCCCCAGACATTAAAAAACAGGTGGAACTTATTCAAGAATTTCTTCCAAAAGAATCCAGAATAGGAATTATTTACAATCCTGGTGAAACCAATTCACATGTACATGCAGAACGCCTAGAAGATGCCCTTCAAACCGCAGGATATCGCGTAATGAAAACCCCTGCTTATTCAACAGGCGATGTACTGCAAGCAGCTCAGGGCACAGTGCCCAATGTTGATGCACTAATGCTAACAAACGATAACACAGTTATTTCTGCTTTAGATGCAGTGTTGCAAACAGCAAAACAAAAGGGCATCCCTGTATTTTGCTCTGACCCAGAATCTGTTAAACGTGGTTGCAAGGCCGCAATAGCCCCTGATCAATACGAAATGGGGCGTCGTGCTGGTGAACAAGTTGTTCAAATTCTTAAAGGCGAAAAAGGTCATCATATTTCGGTGCTTAACGCACCCTCAAACCGTTTTCTCTCTAATTCATAAACCTTTTTAATTTTAGGATACGTATCATGAACAAAAATATATTCATACTTGCTACAGCACTTACAATAGCTGGACTTTGGTGGAAAAATTCATCTAATAAACCAGTGTTACCAATTGTTGGAGTTATTCAAGTAGTTGAACACCCAGCACTAGACCAGACTCGCAAAGGAATTCTGGATGAACTTCAATCACAGGGATTTAAAGACGAAGAAAAAATTGATTGGCGTTATGAATCGGCCCAGGGAAACCCTTCCCTTGCTACACAAATTGCTCAAAAATTTATTGGCGAAAATGCAGCTGTAATTGTGACAATTCCCACAACCGTTTCTCAATCTGCATTGCAGGCAATTCAACAATCTGACAGCAATATCCCCTTGGTGTTTGCTTCGGTAACTAATCCTGTTGCTGCAAAGCTTGTGAAATCCGATAAGCATGCAGAAAAATTTGTAACAGGCGTTTCAAACTATGTCTCTGTCCAAAAACAGTTTGATTATTTTAAAAAGATTCTACCAAATATGAAGCGTATTGGAGTTATATATAATCCAGGTGAAGTGAATTCAATCACTCTAAATGAAGAAATGATAAAAACTGGAAAAAACATGGGATTAGAAATCGTTTTTGCATCAGCTAGCAGGACAGTTGATGTCGGCACAGCAACCCAGTCATTGCTTGACAAGGTCGATGCAATATTTATCAATAATGACAATACGGCTTTAGCTAGCTTTGATAGCGTTGTTGCGGCGGCAAAACTACAAAATATCCCAGTACTTGTAAGTGATTTAGATTGTTTACCAAAAGGAGCATTGGCTGCATCAGGGGCAGATCAGTACGCTTTGGGTCGACAAGTTGGCAAAATGGTTGCAAATATTTTAAGAAATCCTGAAGCAGCATCTTCAACAGTTATGGAATATCCAAATGTTGTGCGCGGTGAAGGCAATGAAAAGGTTGCAGCAGAGCTGAAAATTGTTTTGCCAAGTAATGTATAAAAATCTTGCTTGTTAGAATATTTAAAGGCATTGTACCAATAAATAAATTGATTAATAATTAAACATTGTGGTTAAAAATACATACATCGTTTTAGGCTATGGCCGCAGCGGAAGAGAAAGTGAAAAACACCTTCTCTCTCTCGGCTGTAAAGTCATTGTGTATGATGATGGTCAAAACATAATTCCTGAAATTAATTGGTCAGAAATTGTAGGCGTAGTTCAAAGCCCTGGCATTCCAATGTCAGACGCTGTTAGTGAAGCAGCAAGAGCAGCTGGAATTTCTATCTGCACAGATATTGATCTATTACAAAAACGTAGCCCCAACGCAAAGTACATTGGCATTACTGGCACCAATGGCAAATCAACAACGACTGCACTTATTGGTCACATTTTAAAGCAAGCTGGGTTAAATGTTGAAGTTGGTGGGAATATAGGCATCCCTGCCCTTTCACTTGAAAATTTAAATGAGACCAGTTGGTACGTACTTGAGCTTTCTTCCTACCAACTCGAACTTTCAAATGATCTTCACCTAGATATTGCGGTCTGGCTAAACATTTCCCCAGATCACCTTGATAGGCATGGATCTATGGAAAAATATGTAACTGCAAAAAGACGCATATTCAGTTATGCAAAATCAGCATGCATTGCTATTGATGATGATTATTCAAAAGAAACGTGCAAACAGCTTCTCATCCCCCACACGACCATTGCAAGTGAATTTAAAAATTGCCCTGCAGATATTTGGATTGATGCCAGCGGTATGCTGCATTGTGATGGCGCATTATTTGCCTGCAATGAATTAGAAACTTTAAAGGGCATACACAACTGGCAAAATGTTGCTTTAGCATTTGCTGTGGCACTTCAAATATTAAATACCCCTCAAAAAATATGGGAATATATTCAAACATTTCCAGGCCTGCCGCACCGCCAACAATTAGTAGCAAAAATAGATAATGTTGAATTTATTAATGACAGCAAGGCCACAAATGCAGATGCTTGCGAAAAAGCTTTAAAAACTTATATGGGACAAAGTATTTTTTGGATTCTTGGTGGCGTTGCAAAAACAGGCGGCATTGAATTGCTTAAGCCCTATTTTCCATATATTAAAAAAGCGTATTTAATTGGTGAATCTCAAAATGATTTTGCCAAAACATTCAATGGCTCAGTTCTTTTTGAAAAATGCTCGTCTCTTGAAACTGCTGTTTTTAAAGCAAGTGAAGAAGCAAAGTTTGAGAATGACTCAGTTGTGCTATTATCACCTGCATGTGCTAGTTTTGATCAATTCCGTGATTATGAACATCGCGGAGAAGAATTTATTCAAATTGTCAGGAAAATAAACTCATGATTCCAACCACATTTTCGCGTCGTGATAATAGCGTCTTAGGACGGTGGTGGTGGACTGTTGATCGTTTGGCACTTTCGTTATTGTTAATCTTGATTGCTATTGGTATATTCTTAAGTTTTGCAGCAAGTCCTTCTGTAGCAGAACGCTTGAATTTAGGCACATTTTATTTTGTAAAACGCCACATGATTATGTTGATTCCAGCTTTAGCAACAATGATTGGTGTGTCTTTGCTTTCTCCTGTGGGCGTGCGTAGACTTAGTTTGCTTATTTACTTGCTAGGAATAATACTCCTCATTCTAACCTACTTCTCAGGGCTTGAAATTAAAGGCGCGCGTCGCTGGATTTTAATTTTAGGAAATTCAATTCAAGCTTCAGAATTTGTAAAACCCGCGCTTACCGTCATAACTGCATGGCTCATTGCTGAAAAAATGCATGATGAAAAATTTCCTGGCATTACACTATCCATGGTTGCGGTTGGTATTATTATTGGGTTGCTTTTACTTCAACCAGACCTTGGCATGACTGTTGTGATTATTGCAACGTGGGTAGGACAATTGTTCATTGCTGGCATGCCTATTATTTGGATGACCGGTATTGCAGGAATTGGTGTGGCAGGGCTAGTAGGTGCTTATTGCTTTTTGCCCCACGTAACAAAGCGTATTGATCAGTTTTTAGATCCATCAGCTGGAAACCCCGTGCATGACCTGTATCAAATCACAAAATCATTAGCTGCTTTTGCTAATGGTGGTTTTTTTGGAAAAGGACCGGGCGAAGGCGTTGTCAAAAAACATGTGCCAGATGCCCACGCAGATTTTGTATTTGCGGTTGCTGGAGAAGAATTTGGTTTATGGATGTGCATTTTGATTGTAGGAATTTTTATGGCAATCGTAATTCGTTTTATGATGCGTGCCGCACGAGGCTCTAGCTTATTCATATTGCTTGGAGCAACAGGTCTTGCTGTGCAGTTTGGCTTGCAAGCGTTTATTAATATGGCATCGGCACTACACTTAATTCCAACTAAAGGAATGACAATGCCGTTTATTAGTTATGGCGGTTCATCAATGGTAGCGTTAGCTATTTGTGCAGGAATGTTATTAGCATTTACACGTAAACGACACGGTTTTCATGATTGGGGAGAATAAAATGGATAAATCAAAATTAAAAATTGCCGTTGTAGGCGCTACAGGCAATGTTGGCAGAATGATGCTTAATATTTTAGCAGAACGGGGATTCAGCGCATCACAAGTTAAAGCTATTGCTTCTTCAAGCTCTCTTGGAAAAAAAATATCATTTGGGGAAGATGATGTTTTAACAGTTGATTCACTCAGTAATTTTGATTTTTCAACTGTTGATGTTGCGTTATTTTCACCAGGCGGGAAAGTTTCTGCAGAATACGCACCAAAAGCAGCTTCCTTAGGATGCGTAGTCATTGATAACACATCTTATTTTAGAGATGATCCAAAAATTCCACTAATTATTCCAGAAGTAAACCCGGAAGATATTCGCGACTATAAAAACAAAAATATTATAGCAAACCCTAATTGTGCGATAGCGCCAATAGCCCTAGCTTTGAAACCACTGCATGATGAAATTGCTATAAAAAGGGTCGTTGTATCAACGTATCAATCTGTATCGGGTGCAGGCAAAGCTGCCATGAAAGAACTTGATCAACAAACAAGGTCATTATTCACAGGCACACCAGCCCC
>CAMDPB010000097.1 GCA_945903885.1 Candidatus Finniella inopinata | reverse complement strand
CCTTGTTCTAATTCTTCAAAAAACTTCTCGGCATCCAACTTAATCGTCTCAATTGCAGCTGGATCTTTTTTATTAAGCACCGAATAGATCATCGTAAGGCGGTGATTGGTTTTTAATTTTTCCTGTTGACGAATCAAAAAATCCCAATACAGGTAGTTAAATGGGCAAGCCTTTGGGCCATTTTTTTCATTCACATTATAATGGCACTTTTGGCAATAGTTAGACATTTTATTAATATAGGCGCCACTTGCTGCATAGGGCTTGCTGCCAAGGTACCCACCATCGGCAAATAAAATCATGCCAGTTACATTAGGCAGTTCCACCCATTCAAAAGCATCCGCATACACAATCAAGTACCACTCGTTTACTGACTGCGGATCAATTCCTGCAATCAGGGCAAAATTTCCAAGAACCATCAATCGCTGAATATGGTGTGCATAGGCATTTTCTTTAGTTTCGGTAATACACTGCTTTAGGCAATTCATTTTCGTATCGCCAGTCCAAAAAAATTCAGGTAACGGACGTGAGGCTTTAAGGAAATTCATTTCCTTATACTCGGGCATTTTCAGCCAATAAATACCACGGACATATTCCCGCCAACCCAGTATTTGCCTGATGAATCCTTCTGCACTATTAATGGACACCCCACCGTCATAATAAGCTTTTTCAACTCTTTTTATGCAATCAATAGGATTAAGTAACCCAATATTCATATAAAAACTGATATGAGAATGGTACATCCAGGGTTGATGTTCGATCATCGCGTCTTGGTAATCCCCAAAAAACTGTAATCGCTCCGCAATAAATTCCTCAAAGGCTTGGTGGGCTTGGCTTGCAGTTACCCCAAAATGAAAGGGAGATATATCTCCGAAATGATCTGGAAAATGATGCTCAACAAGCTCTATGACCTCTTGCGTGATGGTATCTGGCTTTGATGAATATGTCTGAGGAATGCTTAATTTCCCTTTGGGGACTTTGCGATTTTCAGCATCAAAATTCCATTTTCCCCCTTCAGGATCTTTACCATTCATCAAAATCTGGTATTTTTGGCGCATCTCCCGGTAGAAATATTCCATGCGCAGTTCCCGGCGCTTTGATGCCCAAACATGAAATTCAGTTATTGTTGTCAGAAAACGGTCATCTTCTTTTATAATTAAAGGAATGGAAATCAAAGATTTAACGTTTTCAAGAATTGTTAAAAGCCGATACTCCCCCGGCCAAGTCACGACAATGTGATCAAACACCTCAGTGCTGAGGACACGAATGATTTCCTCTTCAAGCGTGCCCGTATTAAGGGGGTCATCTAGTTTTACATAAATAACCCTAAAGCCCTGATCCACAAGTTCTTTTGCAAAATGCCGCATCGCAGAGAGAATAAAAACCAGCTTTTTCTTATGATGTTTAACGTATGTGCATTCTTGCATTGTCTCGCATATCAGGACGGTATCACTTTGGAAGTTTATATCCCGTAAACTCGATATTTTAGGAGATAGCTGATCCCACAAAACAACCCTTAGCGTTTTCATAAGGCTTGGGTTTTTAAACTTGATAATCCCCCATCAACATTTAGAACTTGACCGGTAATCCAGCTGTTTTTGGGATCAAGCAAAAAAACAACTGCCCTTGCGATATCCTGTGCAACACCCACTCGTCCTAGGGGATGCATGCTAAGGGAATATTTCAAAGAACCTGGGTTAGAGGTAATGCGCTCTGTAAGTGGCGTGTCTGTAAGCCCTGGACTCACCACATTAAATCTTAAGCTTGATGGGGCATACGTCGCTGCAGCTGCTTTAGCAAGGCCTACAACCCCTGCTTTTGCTGCAGCAATGGCTTCATGATTGGCAAGGCCTATGGCATGAACAGCAGAAGATACCAAGACTACAGAGCCACCCTTCATATATTTTCCAGCACTCCTGGTGGTGGCAAAAGCTGTCGTTAACGAACTTTGAATAACGTCTTGATAGTTTTGATTTGTAGTCAAATGAGCTGGTTTTAAGAGCAAAGACCCTGCAAAACAAACCACCCCATCAATTGTTCCAAACCGCTCTATAGCTTTTTCAAATGCCTCATCAACCGCGTCAAAATCAGCGGCATCCAGCAGCATATCAGGTTGAATTTTATCATTAGATCTTGCAGTTTTAAAAACATGATTGCCGTTTTTTTCCAAAATATCAAACGTAGCCATCCCCATAGAGCTGGACGCTGCGATCATCAAAAAGTTTGCCATAGAAAATCACTTGTGTTTGAATATCTTAGCAGTGAGCATATCACAAAAACGATGGGTATACATGAACCCTAAAACCTAAGAGTAACAATTTTGAGAGAAGCAAATTTTTACCTAAATCGCGTGAGATCATTAGCAAAGCCATGATTATTGTCACGATGCAAAACTTCATCTTTTCTTACAGCGACAACCACATCACGTAACCGGGCGTCATCGGTTAGCGACCAGTACTTAATTGCAATTTGAGGAGCTGGAACATTTTCTATTTTTCCCTTATCAATCTCTTCAATATACTGGGTATAGGAAAAAACCGCTTCTTCTTCGAGATAACCTACAAAGCGGTGGCCAATTCGAGAGGAGAATAGGTACAAAAGGCAATAAGCGCAACAAAAAATAAACTGAACACTAATAATTAAAAATCTTTCAAACCGGTTTGGACGAGCTATTTCAATAAACGTCAGGAGGTGCATGCGCTCATTTTCAGCTTCATCTAATAAGGCTCTAATAAATCCATTATCGTCTTGACATCGCCGCAAGCTTTTTAGGTGTTGCAACATGCCACCAATCATACCTGGAACCCCAGCAACAGTTTCTAGAACAACTGCCCTGTGTCCGTATCTTTTGGCAAAAAACGCATCTGCAAAAAATCTTAAGAGCTTAACGGCACCATATGCAAAAAAATCTGAATATTTTTTACACGTAAAATGTGTAGTTTTGATTTCTGCATCTTGTGATTTATTCATAGTTTAAAAACCTCGTTTCCCAAACCTACTGTAAATCAAGAACATTAAAAAATCTTTACTTTTCTAGGGCACTGCATTCTTTACAATATCGATGATTTGACCAATGATATTTATACTTTGGGAGGGACTTTATCGCTTCACATGCTGATTGCCTATATTCTCTGGCCAGGCTTTGCGGCGTATTTAAACTTGATGATCTAGCAACTGAACTAATCATTTTCGCGCCATTGCCCTTGCAATTTTAAAATATAGCCAATATAGAAGGCATTGAAAACTTATTAAGGTTAGTCAGGCGGGTTTTAACAAAACCTGGGTTAATCCGTAATGCACCCCAAAAATTAGACGAGTGAGTAAGAGAGTTTTTCAGCAAAAGATTTGAATCAAAAAAGAAGATTTAAAAATGGGAAAGACCCACAACAAAGACTTCAAATTCAAAGTTGCTCTGGAAGCAATCTGGGGTGATTTAACGATTGCTCAAAAAATGGCTTATAATGAGGGTTTATATAATATTGTATAAAGAGAGGTAGCTAAAAAACAAGTGGCTAATAACCTGAAGGTCGTTGGTTCAAATACAGCCCCCGCAACCAATTCAAATAAACAATCATTTTTATTATCTAAATTAAAGCAGAGGCTCGTTTCAAGCGGTCATTAATTGCTTTGCCAATTCCTGTATTAGGGATTGCATTTACTCCGATTGATGAAAAAGGATCTCTATCCAGCTCGTGCAAATAACGAAATAAATTTGTAGCGGCTTCACTCAAGTTTCCATTGACACTTAAATTAAGATCTGCGTCGCAGCAACTACCAAACCCAAGCAAAGCCATTCCTGGTTGCTTTTGAGTCACATCCATTTTTAAAGGTCTTTGCGGCGAATAATGTCGCCTCATCATGCCAGGCGCTTTAATTGCGCCTTCAATATTTGCATGACTCACTTTACCAAAGGGCTCTAAATCTACATCAGTGACAGCTCCTAGACGTAAGATCGTCATTTGATCTTGAGTAATATCAACTATTGTTGATTCCAACCCCACCACACAACTCCCTCCGTCAACTACTGGCACTTTTTTCCCTAAATTATTTAACACGTGGTTGGCTGTGGTAGTACTAAGCATATTAGAACGATTTGCGCTGGGCGCTGCCAAAGGAAACGGCAAACTATTTAATATGTCTATGGCCACAGGATGGTTTGGCCTTCTAACCGCCACCGTGCTCAACCCCGCAAGCGCCAGCAATGAAAGTGGGTGGTTCTTTTTTAGCTCTAAAACAAAACTAATTGAAACTCCGCGTTTATTCCAAAATTCTTCCATCAACTCTCTAGCAAATTCAGAAATATTTGCCCATTCTTCAACCATATCAATGAAAGGTACATGCATAATAAGAGGGTTAAATTGAGGACGACTCTTTAAAGAATAAATTTTTGCAACAGCTTCATCACTAGTAGCATCGGCCGCAAGGCCATAAACAGTTTCCGTTGGAATAGCCACAACATTGTGATCTATCAAATATTTTATAGCTATTTCACGAGTAACAATCGGCATTTCAAAAATCTTCATTTTTACATAGGTTTTTATAGAACGTATTGTTAATTTTGTCATGAAAAAACCAACGCAACCGAGTATAGCAGATGCCGCAAATTCTCCTCAAAACACAACCATTGACTAAGCAAACCAGAGTTAGGTATTGTGCAGTTACTTGTAGAATTAGAGGATTATATGCACCAACCCCATGTAGTAATTTTAGAAAGCCGACGTTTTCCTGATATTACTGAGCAATGGTATAATGTTGCTGTTGGTGCGTTAACACAACAAGGCATAACTTTTAGTCGTGTCACTGTTCCTCATAGCGCAGATCTTCCAATTGCTTTACGTATGCTTTTAGACACAGCTCATCCTTCTGAAAATACAAATATTAGAGTACCTGATGGGTATTTAGTTCTTGGCCTAAATTACAAGGGCGATGTAGCAGAAGAAAATCACCATTGTGTTTGGGATGCGGTGCTTAAGCTAGCAACCGATGCTGGATTACCTTTCTCAAGTGTTTTAGTTTTTGAAAAAGAAGGCAATGACTTAAGCCACGCAGCAACCCGTTACGTTTCTAAAATTCAGCTGGCGGTACAGTCATTGGTAAATCTTATGATGCTTCGCCACCAACTTCTTAATCCTC
>CAMDPB010000096.1 GCA_945903885.1 Candidatus Finniella inopinata | reverse complement strand
TATGTCAAATAAAGTACAGTCTATAATTTTAAAATTCTTTTTAAGGCCATGTCAAAGTAATTTTTGTCTATAATGCCGATTAAATTGAATAATTATTGCTTTTTTATGGGGGCTTACCACCATAAAGCTCCACAAGAGCATTTTCTCGTGGAGCTGTTTTTGATTTTATTTAACAGATTTTAAATTCAATTACCTGCATATGTATCCTGTTGAACTTGTTCAGCAGTTTCTGAGAGCTATGCATTTAGCTTGCCATCTCTGAAATCAGTTGCCATTGTGGCAATAGCAGAATCGCTATCCCCATGCTGACTATAAAGCTCCTGATAAATACTGAAAAGTCGAGCTCTTGTTCCAGCTTCCCCTTCAAAAAAGTTAGCAAGGCCAGAAAATGTAGGTGACACTTCACCAAACTTGTTAATTCTTTTTGCTTCTAAAAGCAAACCTAGCTGTGCTTCCGTCTCTGCAAAAGGTACTTCAGCAGCTGCTCTCTTCACGTCTGCTTGATGTATTGCTAACTGACGAGCTTCATCTATTCTCCTTCGCACATCTTCTTGATATGCTTCGAATTCCCTGCCTTCTTCTTCAAATTGCCTTGCAAGTTCTGCTGCTAATGCCGCGTCACCCTGAGTAGATATAGCAGGTAGCCATGTCCTGTTTTCTTCGTAATCAGAAAAAGAGTCTTTTTCTTCAGCACTATAGCCATTGTTTGCAAGTAGCATGCATGTTAGAGCTAATGCCTTTGAGTAATTGCCATAAAAAGTAAATTTGTTCATTTGGTCCTCATGAAAGTTATTGATATGAGTATTTTTACCAAATAATGTTTAATAATTAATTAATCACAAAATATAGGATAATTTTAAATAAATTGATGAAAAATAAAGGTGATTGAGTGTTTTAACGCCTGCAAGGAAACTTTGCCCATTGGGCCATCAAATTATTGCGGCTTACATATAATATAGTGTCATCGAAAATTGCAGGCGCTATTCGCTGCTGCGCTTTGCTTATAAAAACTCCACCGCGGGTGGCATTGTTAATTTTATCAGCATCGCCACCGTCTACGGCTTGAATGCTTCCATTATCAAGGGCATACCCACCACTGTTGCCATGGGCAATCAGCACAATTGCAACAAAGTCAGGTGCCATTATACATGGTTGCTTATCCGCGTTTTGTATAATGAAATTTCCATCACTAAGTGTTTTACAAAATACATTTTTGGGGTCAACCTTTAGTTCAGCTTCTGTTTGTATCCAATTGATCCGAGTCGATGCAAGACTTGGCTCCACCACATACGTCATCCAATGGTGGTTGCCGTCTTTCGCTGTTTTCTCATCAATACCTAAAGTTTTATAAGGTACAAATCCTGACTTGGTGTCATTCGCACAGGTTGTTTGCGCCTCACCATTTGCACTTAACGCAGGGCAGGGCAAGCGCTTGTTCATTAACACATAGCCTGCCAACGATTCTACAATTTTTTCCTGGTGTGCATACGTCACTTTCACTTGCTGCCACTGCTGTAACTTGCCTAACATTGGCATGCCCATATAGGTAACAATCCCCAATATACTTAGGGCAATAGCCACTTCAAGCAGGGCAAAAGCTGGCAGATTTCCCATAGTCTTAGACATCAGGATAATACGTGTCCGTAATGTATTTTTCTATGGCAGCTCTATTGCCTGCAAAAAAATCTGCATAGGGGGCTTCAACATTTTTTAGAACAAAAGTAATAGCCCCTTCTTTTGATGTAAACAGATGTTTTGAATGAAAATTAGTCAACATTTTAAAAAGTTTACTTTGCGGTGCAATGACTGCTTCTAGGCTTGCTGCATAGGCTCTAATCGCTGGAATGTCTTGTCTTAGAATGCGACTTCTCCATTCCATAAATGCAAGTTCTTTTTGTAAAATTTCCTCTGCACGTTCATCGCTAATATGTGCAGTGCTTTCACTTAGCTCTTGAATATCATCATAGCAAGCTAGCTGTGTTTGATACTCGCTATGTTCTGCAGTGAGAGCGTTGTGATGAATTTCTGCTTCATTTCGTCTTTCGGCAACCCAAGCAAGTGTTCTTGTTGTTTTTTTATTCTTATGTCTATGAGATTTTGAAAGGCCAAGAATTGGCCCAAATCCATGATTTCTGTTTATCTTTACTTTTGTAGTTTTCTCGCAGTGCTCAACATATTCTTTAGCTAATTTCTCAATATGCCTGCTTACATCCCAAGGAAGTGCTTCTATAATTATATTTTGTGGTGAAGTTGTGCTATCTGTAGTCCCTGCAGTTTGCCATGGCCACTCGTCAGCTTGAGCATTAGAAGTGCTCACATTTCGATAAACTGTGTCATCATCAGACGAATATTCAGACGAATCTCCAAATGCTCTCTGCATCAGAGGGTCATCATCAGCACTAAACAGCTCTGTTTGAAAACTTACAAGAACAATAAATAAAATTGCGAATAACATTGCGTCTCGTGTTTTTTAAATCTATGTTCTAAGCGTAACCACCATTTAATTAAAATTCACTTAAAATTTTTCTGTCTCTCGTGAATTTTACATTTTCTATGTTTTTAATAAGGTTCTTATAGAATTTGCATTATTGTTTGTTATCATTGATAATCACCCGAATATTGCATGTTATAATTGCGATGATGGTAACCTCTTAACCAATAGGAACCGCGTATGATTCTTGATTTATCATCCTTTCAAAAAGCCATTGCAACATTAGAAGAAGCTTTGAATGCGTATCAACAAGGCAGTGAAAATGCGTTCATACGCGATGCCTGCATTCAACGTTTTGAATACACCTACGAAATTACACACAAAATGATCCGCAGATATCTTGAGATGAACGAATCAACAGCATCGGTTGTTACTGATCTTAGTTTTCCTGGTCTTATTCGCTTAGCCTATGCACGGGGGTTGCTGCACGAGGAATTTGTGCAATGGAAAGCGTTCAGAGATGCCCGTAACACCACAAGCCACAGCTATGACGAAGAAAAAGCAAAAGATATTTTCGAAAGCATTCCCAAATTTCTTGCTGAGGCAAAATTTCTTTATCATGAAATTCAAACCAGGCAGGATTCTGAAAAGTGACATCTCCCATCGATATTCGCTCCAATGATTTAAAAATTGTGCAGCAAATCTTGGCGGATGCCTTGCCCAAAAATGCTAAAGTATGGGTGTTTGGCTCGCGCGCCACGTGGAAAACAAAAAGGTCCTCTGACCTTGATTTAGCAATTGATGCGGGTAGAGCTTTAACACGAAATGAGAGCAGCGCTCTTGCCGATGCTTTCGATGAATCAGACCTTCCTTATAAGGTAGATGTTGTTGATATGCACAATGTTAGCGATACATTTAAAGCGATTATTGAACGACAAATGGTGACATTGGAATGGCAAAATTGATAGCAATTCACTTAAAATTTTTCTGTCTCATAAAAAGCATCCAAGTGTAAAATAAGCTTTTCAAGCTTCTGTTTTTGTTGAGCAGCTGCTCTCCAGTGCCTGATCGCCAATAATTTCTCTCGTTTTTCATCACTTCTAACAGCTTTCTTAATTGAATGCATTGCATTATTAATAGCTTTTATTTGCTCTTTTGTGTTTTCGAATGGCTCAAGCCATACAACACTTTCATATTTTTTCATTTGCTCATTAATAGAGCCAATTTCCGTTCTTAAAATTTCTATTTGTTGACGCACCCATCCTAAGGGTTTCGAGGCGTCAGAAGGCAATTCGCATATTTTTTTATGTCGTAAAAGTTTCCATAACATGGGGTCACTTTTTAAGTTTATAAGCGTAATTTCATCGCGAAATTCTTGATATTCTGCCGATGATCTTCTAGGTATAGGAGAATTATCGCATGGAAAAAGTTCGTAAGGCGCAGCTGAGTGCAGCTTAATTTGTGCAAGAATAACCAGTAAAATTACAAAAGGCATAACTACCTGCATTTCTTAGACGTTTCATAGACAGTATATTCAACTTTATCTTAATATTTGTTTAATTTTGGGATTTTTTATTTTTTTAAAATGACTTGCACCTTTTTTGCATGCATTACATACTATAAAGGTATAGCTAACCTTTTAAAGGGTATTTAAATGAGCACACTTCCGAAACCCCCCAAATATTTATTAGCTGCCCTTATGTGCGGTAATTTGCTTGAATATTTTGATTTCTTTATTTTTGCTCATTTTAGCTTCTTGCTAGCACCAAAGTTCTATCCATCTATTAACCCTGTGTACGATGCCATCATTGGCGGGCTCTTTTTTGCTATCGGATTTTTAGCGCGGCCACTAGGAGGCTACATTTTTGGACGTATGGCTGATCTTGGTGGGCGTCGGAAAAGTCTTATGTTTTCAGTGCTTGGCATGGCAATTCCAACATTATGCATTGGACTTTTGCCTACCTATGCTCAGGTCGGCATTGCGGCACCTATTGCCCTTATCGCTTGTCGTATTATTCAAGGCATGTGCATGGGTGGGGAATTCACTAACGGGGGCATTCTACTTATTGAAAGCTACGGATGGAAACGCGCCGGAACAGTCGCAGGGCTTTATAATTCCTCTGCAGGTATGGGAAGTCTTTTAGCAATTGCTTGTGTGGCCATTGCTACTCGTCCTGGAATGCCTGACTGGTCATGGAGAGCGCCATTTATATTAGCAGCAGCTCTTGGTGTTATTGCCTTTTATTTACGTACCTTTGTGACAGAGAGCCCTGTTTTTGAAAGCGAAAAAAGAATACGTTCAGCTGATGAATTTAAGCTTTTCAGTCCTCAGCATCGTCGTTTTGTCTATCGTGCCTTTTGTGTAGGAGCTGTTGCTGGCGTGTTTATCTGGATTCCTCTTAGCTACACATCCTTTTACATGACGAAAGTTTTGAGCATCCCCTTACATACGGCTGCAAAAATCACTGTACTTGCCGTTATTACCCACAACATTTTCACCGCAATTTTTGGATGGTTAAGTGATAAATTAGGATTACAACGCACTATGTTAGCTGCTTGCGTAACGCAATTAATATGCATTTACCCAGCGTTCATTCTATTGCAAGAACAATACTTTGCGTGGTTTCAGTTAATTATGGTTTTGCCAGCAGCGCTTGCATACTCGGTAGTCCACCCCTTAAGTTCACTTAACGTGCCCGTGCTAATTCGGGGCAG
>CAMDPB010000095.1 GCA_945903885.1 Candidatus Finniella inopinata | reverse complement strand
TGTAGCAGCCTCTTCAACAACAGCTTCAGCAGGAGCTTCTTCAGCAACCACTTCAACAGGTGCTGCTACAACTTCTTCAACAACAGGAGCTGGTGCAGCAGCAGCGATTGCTGCAGCTTCAGCTGCTTTCGCACGATCTTGAGCTGCATTTTCAGCTGCTGATTCAGCAGACTTTATACGCTCTTGAGCTTTTTTCTTAGGAGCTGATTTTAATGGCGTTACGCTACGTTCTGGTTTTGCAACTAAGCCCATATTAGCCAAGAAACCAACCAAACGGTCAGTTGGTTGTGCACCAACAGAAAGCCAATATTTTGCACGTTCAGCATCAACAAGGATACGATCCTTATTGCTGTGTTCCAAAAATGGGTTGTATGAACCAATACGTTCAACAAAACGTCCATCACGTGGTGAAGTTGCTTCAGCAACTACAATACGATAGAAAGGACGCTTTTTCGCGCCACCGCGAGCTAAGCGAATTTTTAATGCCATGTTACTACTCCTTAAATACTCTTTTACATTCCACGCATCATTGTGCCTAAACCCTGGCGCATGAAACCTTTTTGCCCCATCTTGCCCATGCTTTTGAACATTTTTTGCATTTGTTCAAATTGCTTAAGCAAGCGATTAACTTCCATCACTTGTACCCCAGAACCCAATGCTATGCGCTTGCGGCGCGAACCATTAAGAATAGTAGGGTTTCGTCGTTCCTTCTTGGTCATTGATCTAATAACAGCAAGCTGGCGACGAACTAGGCTGTCATCAAGACCAGCCCCTTCTAGTTTATCTTTTATTTTGCCAATTCCAGGCAAAAAACCAAGCATGCTAGAAAGGCCACCCATCTTTTGCATGCCTTCCAATTGCTTGGCCATATCATTCAGATCAAAATGCCCTTTTTCCAATTTTTTTGCAAGCTTTTCTTGATCTTCGCTATCAGAAAGAGCTGCAGCTCTCTCAACCAGGGCTACAATATCACCCATATCAAGAATACGGCTAGCAACCCGGTGAGAATCAAACACCTCTAATTGGTCAACCCGCTCGCCCATTCCAAGGAACTTAATGGGGCAACCTGTTACATGGCGCATTGAAAGGGCTGCGCCACCACGACCATCACCATCGGCGCGGGTCAGTATAATAGATGTCACTCCAATCGCATCGTGAAAATTCTTGGCAATGTTTACAGCATCTTGGCCGGTTAAGCTGTCTGCAACTAAAAATGTTTCTATTGGGTTTGCTAGGGCTTTTATGTCTTTAAGTTCAGTCATTAATTCGTCATCAATGTGCAGACGACCGGCGGTGTCTAGAATAATCACATCAATGTTTTGAACTTTTGCAGCGTTCATAGCGCGCTTGGTAATTGCTAGTGGCTTTTCACCTTCTATAATAGGCAAACTTGGAATTTCCATTTGCTTAGCTAATGTTTCCAACTGAAGCTGCGCTGCTGGGCGATAAATGTCTAATGACGCTAACAACACATTTTTGCGAAACTTAGTGGTTAGCAATTTTGCCAACTTAGCAGATGATGTGGTTTTTCCAGACCCCTGCAAACCAACCATTAACATGACCATAGGGGAGGGCGCTGCTAAATTAATAGGTTCAGGTTCACCACCCAAGGCATGAATCAATTGGTCATTAACAATTTTAATAACCATTTGAGCTGGGTTAATGCTTTTAACCAATTCCTGACCAACAGCTTGCGCTTTGGCTTGTTCTATAAATTCTTTAACAACTGGCAGGGCAACGTCTGCTTCTAGCAGGGCAATGCGGATTTCGCGCATGGCTGCGTTTACATCGTCCTCTGAAAGGGATCCGCGCCCCTTTAGGCGGTCAAATATTCCTGATAAACGATCTGATAATGACTTATACATAACACCTCACAAGCATAACCATAAAATAGGGAATTTTAAGTCAAATTACTAGGGTGTGACCTAAAATCTGTGCACCAATTCACACAGCAAAACTCTACAATGCCCCCGTTGCGCCAAACCTTATGTGTTGCCACATGTGGATTTTAACTGGTTTTGGTTCTTTTATTTGATGAAACTGTTTGTTCTTGTGTAGCTTCATTTAACCTTTTTCCGTATGTTGTTGCGTTTTCTGGTATTAGACCTTGCTGTCCCATGGCTGCAAGTGTTACAGCAGCATCAACAATAGCAGGCTGTGCATTGTTTTGAGATTTTTTGGAGGTTCGTGATGATTGATTTTTTGAATAAAAATAATAAATATGTCCGATTGTAAGTTCAGGATATTGAGATTTTAGACCTTCTAAAATTTTCCGATTAGTCAATTCCGTACTTGGGTTCTGTGCGTTGTGCTGAGCAATAAATTCTATTATAGCTTCATTAATTGTTTTTTTTCTTTCTATACTCTCTTGAGAATTTATGGATGTTCGTAATGATTTGTTGTTTTTAAAAAAACGCTCAAGTTGTTTCAATGTAAGTCCAGGATATTTATCTTCTAGACCACTTTGGATTTCCGCATAAGTCAAGTTCGTACTTGGGTTTTGTTCCTTGTGCTGAGCAATAAATTCTCTTATAGCTTCATTCCTTGTTTCTATCTCTTGTACAGACCTACGCATAGTTTTTGTTCGCGCTTTTCTTCCTGATTTTTCTAATGGTTGCCCAGATGCCTGAGCTGTGTCTGCTGCATCTGACGAGTTTGTTGCAACATCCTCTTGAGAATTTCTGGAGGTTCGTAATGATGGATTATTTTCTAAAAAATGCTGAATTAGTGGAAATGTAAGATCAGGATATTGAGGTTTTAGACTTTCTAAAATTTCCATATAAGTCAATTTCGTACTTGGGTTCTGTGCTTTGTGCTGAAGAATAAATTGTCTAATGGCTTCATTTCTTTCTTGTATTCTTTCTTTGTCTTCTTGAGATCTTTTGGAGGTTCGTAATTCTGGATTTTTTTCAAAAAAACGCGCAATTTGTCTCAATGTAAGGTCATGATATTGAGGTTGTAGACCTTCTAAAATTTTCGGATAAGTCAATTTCGTACTTTGGTTCTGTTCCTTGTGCTGACCAATAAATTCTTTTATAGCGTTATTCCTTCTTTCTATCTCTTCCATTTTTTTTGTTGGCTCTTTATCGCCAATGGTTTTCTGCATTATGCTGAAGATAGACCACTCCGCTGGGGCCCCTTGCGTAGATGGCTGAGCTTTGTCTGCTGCATCTGACGAGTTTGTTGAAATATCTTGTGTTAGAATTGAATTAGCTAATAATTCAAATAATTCTTGGTTAAAATCTTCTGCTGAAAAACAAAAGTCAAAGTTATCATCTTCTTCATTTCCAGTAGAAACAGAGCTATTTTCTTGCTGTAGAGGATCATCATCAAACAGCATGAACGCAGAATCGTCTTTTATGGTATCATCATCGATAGGCAGCAATCCTTGCAATTGATTAAGATCTAGGTCTAGGTAATTGATATGAGAAGGTTGTTTGCGTGATAGGTTCATTGCATCATCTAGGTTTTTTTCAGCACTTTCCCCTGAATACACGCTATTAAACGCGTTGCTTAACAATAAGCTCAACCCTGTGAAAATAATTTTTTTCTTAATATTCATTGTTTTGCTTGCCTAGTTGTTTAACCTTGCTTTTCATATATGGGTATTCAGAACAAGTTTTTAAAGTGTTTTATGCATAAAAATGTTTCTTGTTGTTCTATAAAAATAAACAAAGGTTCTTATGTTTTCCTTACAGATATAGTCATTATTAAATTATTTGCATACCCGGGAAAAACCCGGGTATGGGTATTCAAAATTCACGATGTTTTGAGGTATCGTTAGTGTCTGAATCATCTATTAAAAAAACAGAGGGGCCATTTAGGAATTATATGAAAAAATCTTTAAATGTATGCTACGGGGTAAGTGCAGAAGGTTCTTTATTTGCAGCTGGTTTTGAACCAACAATAGCTTTTGGTCATGGCTTTGATGGGTGCATAGAGGATTTCCAAACCTATGAGGAGTATGAGTCAGCTTCCCAAAAATCTTTGCAACAGATCTATCAATACACTAGGCTAGTTTATGGGATTGATATTGGTGCCGTTCCTTTGTTTTACTATAGAAAAGATAGTAATAATCCACCTATACCCCTTACAAGCCATGAATTTCTAAAGATTATACAACAATGTGACGACCTTATTGTTTGGCTTTCATTAGGTTTTAATGAGAATTTGCTTTTAGCTTTTCTGATTCGACTCTTTACGCTTTATTTGTTGCCCGTTGAAAAAATAAAAGTTAAAAGAATTGAGTCTCAGTTCATAGAAGGGGATAAACATGACATTTTGTCTATTGCTATGGCCTCAGAAAAGGAACTTAAGAAGGCCACAACCTCTGTTCCCTTACAGGAATTAGAGATTGATTTATTAACCCAAGGTTGGGACGCAATAACCTCATCAACACCTGAAAAAATGGAAGCTTATCTTGATATTGTTCCTACCACACGTTTTCAAGAAGGTATAAAAGATTTCAGGAAGCGCCTGCCTTTTTTAAAAACAGGATTAAATCGTTGCCAGACAGACTTACTAGAGGTGTACCCATTAGATAAAGTAGACGTAAAAGCTTCTTGGCTGGTTGGTAGTGTGATGGGTAAGAATCACAACGATAAACATCTAGATCCTGTTGGAGATGCGTATATCTTTTGGAACTTGATGCAAATGACAAATCTTTATGCCAAGGAACCCGCTTTTATAATTGAACACCCTTATACCAGAGAACAACAAGTTGCATTAACTACATTTGGTCGAGCCATACTAGAAGGTAAAGCCAATTGGCGAGATAAAAATTCTATAGATTATTATGTGGGGGTCCTTCATATTTGTTAGTCTTTAAAAGTATAAAGACAGTTTAAAGGGAGCCACGTCCCTTTAGGCGGTCAAAAATTCCTGATAAACGATCTGATAATGACTTATACATAACACCTCACAAGCATAACCATAAAATAGGGAATCTCACGAGCAATTACAAGGCTGGCCTATTCAATAACTGTGCCTTGAATACCTCTTTATCGTTTTATTTGGTGTGTTGCCCGTTTTCTTAAGAATTTATTAATAAGAATTACTGTATGATTTTGTTGTCTTAGTTCAATATGTAGATATATTATGAATAAAAATTTAAAAAGTATGATTTTAATAGCTGTATTTAGCATTTTTAGTTTTTCTCAAGAAATGTGTGCA
>CAMDPB010000094.1 GCA_945903885.1 Candidatus Finniella inopinata | reverse complement strand
TTCCATTAAATTTTTAGGGTCAAAAGCAGAGTAGGGTATGCTACGTTCTTGGCAAGTTGAAGTTATTTCCTGCATTTGACGTCCGCGTTTGCGCATTAAAATCATGAAATCATCATGGGTAGCGTGACGATTTTCAGATGCTAAAAATAAGCCATTAGCAATGGATTGTTCAATATGGTTTATAACTTGCTCGGCTAAATATTGTTCTGGTTCACGTGTATCAGAATACGTTTCAAAAATGGGCCATGCGTCAATTGTAGGAGTTTCAAGTTCAATGAATGGCAGAATTTCAATGCATCCGTTGAATTCCTGATAGGCTATGTGATTTGAAACATTTTCCCCCAAGCCTTTTGGGTTTTGTTCAAAGACTTTATCAACTAAGTTTAAAATGTCTTTTGCACTTCGAAAGCTTGTGGAAAGTGCGACATTTTCCCAAGGTTGGCAAAGTGTTGATATGTGCTTTTGCATATCTTGATACATGCGAATGTCAGCGCCTTGAAAACTATAAATTGATTGTTTTTCGTCACCAACAACGAAAACACTTCTGTTGGTTGAGTGCTGATCAAACAAACCTTGCACAAGGTATTCAATAACGTGCCATTGATCAATGCTAGTATCCTGGGCTTCATCAACCAGAATATGATCAATGCGATAATTTAAATCAAAAAGGATTTGGTCAAAGGAATCAAGCTTTAAAGTTTGTAGAGTTTTTTCAATTAAGTCATAGAAATCCCACAGGTTATGAATTTCCTTCAATTGTCTGTAATGCTTTTGAAAAATTTGCTGAAGTTGCCAAAATTGTAATGATTTTTGAACCTGATCAAAGCGAATTTTTTTAGAAAAATAATGCGCTAGTTCTTCTGCATAAATTTTTAAAATTGGCTCAGCATCTGGGTATTGTTTTTGAATGCTTGCTGGTAAAATTTTGGCTCGAACAGTTCCTTTTTGAGTTAAAAAACATTGCGCAAAGTTATGGTCCTTGGAAACGATATCATTTGGAATGGCAACGTTTAACAGTCCACTAAGATAGGGGTGGATTTCTAAAGGTGGCTTGGGAAATTGTGGTGCACCACTAATATCAAATAATTCATATAACCGATTTTTTGCATCTTCTAGGCCTAAGTTGTGAACATTTCGTGTTGTGCTACTTAAATATTCAAAAAGAACATTGTCACCATGAAAAATGAAAAACTCTTCCATGAAAACTGTAGCACTTGGATCTTCAATTAATTTTTCAAACGCCTGATTTAAATATGTACGTTCTTCAAAATTTTCCATGACTCTGGGTGAGGGTTGCAGGACATTCCCTCCCAATTGTCGTTGCAGTAAACTTTGGCAAAAGCTGTGTACAGTTTGAATTGAAATTGGTTGGTGTTGCACAATTGAATATAGGTTTTTGGCTTGCTTAATGTTTGTAGGAGTAGGAAGTTCTCCCAAGTTTGATAGTTGGTCAATAAGGTCTGATTCTGACGCTTTTGTAAATAATTTTATTCGCTGCAGGAGCCGCTCTTGCATTTCACTTGCGGCGGCTCTTGAAAAAGTTAAGCAGAGTATGCGCTCTGGGTTTGCGCAATGCAGTAACAACCGAATGATTCTATCAATTAGAACTTTAGTTTTCCCTGAGCCAGCTGATGCATTAACCCAACAGCTAGAATTAGGATTACTGGCTTTTTGCTGTAGATTGATCGTTGATACTGATGTTTCATTCATTGCACAAGACTAAGTCAACAAAGGAAGAAGCTTCATGCCAATTCATTCTGTCTTAGCTGTTTGCCTTGCCTGTAAAGGAAAAAGGCCACTAGACCTAAAACGCCTACAAAGACAAGAATTGAACTGAGCGCAAAGACATATTCATCGCTCGAATATACTCTTATTCCTTCATTATCCATTGCTCCTTTCCACTTGAAATCAAGCAAAAATCCAACGGCCTGCATTAGGCAGGCACTTCCCATTACGCAAAAAGTATTAATAACTCCAAGAGTGGTACCGGATGTTTCTGGTGTTGTGTAATGAGAAGCTGCGCCAAAACACAAAATTTCACAACTACTTAAAATTCCTATAAGAACCAGCATGAAAACCAGAGAAAAAGCAGACAAATCGCTGTACAACAAAACAATCAAGCACGTGACCATGCCAAGCCAACTATAAACAATGCCGCGATTATATTCATTGTATCTTTCGCACAGCCAAGGAACGACTAAACTGCTAACTGCTGCTCCAACGTAAATCAATGTTGTTATGCTAGCTGCATTGATTCGCTGCAGATTAAAGTGATTCATTAAGAATGATACGCCCCACAAATCTGCAATTACAGAAAAGGGTGAAAAAAAGCAAGTTGTCATAATCGCATAGGCAAGAATATTACGTGTGTTGAAAACGTGAACTACACTTTTTTTAATCTCAGGCCATTTAAGAACAGCTTGAGAATTAATAGGTTCTTTGGGCATGACAATAACAAGAGAAAACCATAAAATCACTCCAATGACAGACAGCACCGTAAAGGCATAACGCCAACTTGTAGCCTCTATGAGAATTAATAGGGGTTTCCCTGCTAGAGGTCCTAATAATCCAAGCGTCAAAGCAGCTCCCATAAAAAATCCTCGGTTTGAACTTGAAAAACTGTCTGCAGCAACTTTCATGCAACCTATGTACCCGCATGCGGATCCCAGCCCCATAAATATGCGGCTAATTTGTGCTTCCCAAAGAGTATTTCCTGTAATTAATACTCCGTTTCCAACCAAGCACAATAAAATGCTAGATAAAACAACTCGTTTCACTCCAAGCCTGTCAATCAGTACACCACAGGGAATTTGTACTAATGCGTAGATAAACATGAAGAATGAGCCCAACGTTGAAAACTCATTGGCAGTCATAAAAAAAGCGCTGCGAAGTTCAGGCTCTACAAGTCCGGGAGCAATGCGAAGGATATATTGATACAGGAAAAATAATGCAACACCTCCCCAAGCTAGATAGGCATGCACAGCTGTTCGTTCTTCGTTCATTAGGCCAAACGTTCCAAATTTTTATATTCGTTATACTTTGGCGTTTTTGATGGCCATGGGCAAGTTAAAAATGAGGTATTCTGCGTCAGATAATGAAGTGTAATTTTCTCAAGTTCAGCTTGCAGTGTATCAATTGGAATGGCGATACTTGACGAAACAATTCCAGCAGGTTGAGTTCCTTTAAGTTGCCAAAATTCTGCTTGAGTTGACGTATTAGGATGGGTTTTACTGGTTAAAAACATTTCAATGGCCAATTGAGGTATGTATCCGCTTGTGACCTCTGCTTTGCTGGGAGGCATTCCTGTTTTGAAGTTTACAACCAGATTGCCTTGAGTAGTAAAAATACAAGCATCAATTCTGGCTTTTAATTTAATCTGGCCAATAGGAGTTAATTCAGCAGATAAATCTTGTTCACTTTGAATCTTAGTGGGATGTAAATCGTTCATTTGAGCGTGAACCCAATCAAGAATACGCAGAAGTTTACCTTTCCACAAAATAGGGTGACTATTTAAATTTAATGTGTGTAGGTACTGAGATGCAGATTTTAATCCTTGTTTTAAGTACACCTCAATAATTTTGTGAGTTGCCAATCCAAATTCTTTTGCAAAATTTTGTGCACAAATTCTTTCAATCTGCCTTAATTTTAAAATGTAACGCGCATAAAATCCATATGGATCTTGCATAAGCTGGTTAAACCCGGTTGCGCTAATAGTTGTAGGGCGGCTGCTGACAATAGGGTTGGCAATAGGTCTTTGACCAACCATGGAAACTCTTTGTACTTGATATTTTTCAAGCACATCAGCTTGCACCAAAGGGTGCTCAAATGTTGCATCAGCAGAATAGCTCAAAACATTAAGTTTCTTTTTTGCTGCCCATTGAAAAAGTAAATCTGGTAAATTTCCCCCATTAACGTTTTTGAATAAAAGATGACTTTGTAAAGGGCGAATTTGGTTATGTTTTAAACAAAATACAACTTGTTCGGGTTTAAATTTTAACGCTGCATGGAGACCCAAGCCAATTTGTGGGGCGTATATTCCTAAATTTACTGCTCCCTTAAACCATTCCAAGCAATGAATAGTATCGTTTAAAAGCGGTACATAATTGGTCAATGGCAGCAAATGCTGTTGAATTGTGAGTGGTAATTTTTGAAAAATTTCTTTAAAAACATCTGAAAAGTTTTTTTCGCAAGCAATACTTAAAAGGTGCTGACATAAAGAGTGATTTGGCCAATCAGTGTCTAAAGTTTGTTGTTGATTTTTCCGAAGCGTGTGTTCCCAATTCAATACAATTTTGTGAAAATCTGCATCCACTTTTTCAAGTAGGGGGTGCCTAAGCATTTCAATAGCATTGACTAAATTTTTTTGCGTTGCATAAGTATATAGTTTTTGGATCCAATCTAATGCTGTGCTGGTTTGAGTATTGGAAATAGTTTGAGTTATTTGTTGCCATAAAGTGACATCATCGCAAACGACTACAAAGCCTTGGTTGAAAAATTCTAACGCTTGTTTGCTAAGTGAGAATAGAGAGGAAAACTGAAGTTGCCGAGAGCTAGATACAGGTGAAGTGTACTGAAATGGAGTTTGTATTTCATGAATTTTTTTAATTACCCTTAAAAGATTATGCAGACCCTGTTGTTCTAGCTGGGTAAGAGCAACGGATGTTGCATTCAAAGTTTTTAGTTCGTCTGAAATTTGCCAAAGGTTGCAAAAATCTGCAAATCGCATGTTTGGGAATTCAGATCGTGTTAATTTTACACAAGTTAGAAAATCATTCATGAGTTGGCTATTTCTTAATAGACGTTGTGTTAGCGGCTGGGTTTATTTTGTAAAGTTTTGTTAAAAACCGCAAGCATCAGTAGAGCTGCCAAACTAATGGCACCGCTAGTGATAAAGGTGGCGAACTGGTCATACATGTGCTCTGCAATCCCACCGATACCGCCAGCTAACAAAAGTGCAGCAGCACTTATAAGATAGAAAAACCCAATTCCAGTTCCACGCAAATCTTCAGGCACATGATCTGCTATAAGGCTTAAAAACATGCTTTGGCTCATGCCAATTTGAATACCCCATAGTCCAACACCAATCATCATGGTTGTTAGGTTCGTTGCAAAACCTAAAAAAGCATCTGCTAGTATTAAAATAAAAAAACTTAATCCCAAAAAGCCATAGCGACCAAATCGATCAGACAAATACCCAACAGGATAAG
>CAMDPB010000093.1 GCA_945903885.1 Candidatus Finniella inopinata | reverse complement strand
CTGTTGACGCTCTTTTCAAAAGATACAAGGGACATGAAAAAGATTCGAAGAAAGGCAATGCCGCTTGGGGTGATAAAGTTAAGGTGCTGATTAAAGAAAAAAGTAAGCATGGTATTGCTCAAGAGCAAGAGTTAACGCTTGCTGAAGATTCAGAAGCCACCTGGCTACCTTTACACAAAGCGATTCATGGTAAGGCAGAAGGTGATAAAGCTGAAGTCACAATAAATTACCCAAAAGATTTCCAAGAAGCGAGCATCGCTTCAAAAACTTTCACATATGAAGTTGAGGTCCAGTCTGTTTTTGCTGGCATCACATTTAAGTTAGATTCGACATTTGCAAAAGAATTTGATTGCGAAGACCTTGATGGTTTGCATAAAAAAATGACAGAGACCTTAAAGAATGATCAAAAGCATTTGGTGAACTTGTATCATAAACGCCAAATTCTTGACGCTTTAAATGATCAATACAAACTGTCTTTACCAAAATCTGCCGTTGAATTTGAATTTCAGCAAATTTGGAAAAAGTTACAAGATGAAGTTACAGCAGCTCGAGCGCGTGGTGAAACCGAAGACATTGATTTGGCTGAGGTTGAGGTTGAATATCACCAAATTGCAGAACGTAGAGTAAAGCTTGGAATGTTAGTGTCAGAAATTGCTAAAGAGCATAAAATTACTTTAACTAACGAGGAAATTCAACGTGAAGTCGTGATGGAAGCGATGAAATATCAAAGTCAATTTAAAGAAGTGGTGGATTATTACGTACAAAACCCAAGAGTTATGGAAAAGTTGCTAGCTCCTGCTTTAGAAGATAAAGTTGTTGATTTTGTTTTCGGAAAATCAAAAAAGAAGCAAACAAATATTACAGTAAAAGAGCTGCCAGCTAAACTAAAGGGTATTGTTCCTGGTTATGAAGATGACGAACCAGCTGCTAAAAAAGTAGCAACAAATAAAACGTCAAAAGAAGGTAAGTCTGAAAACGAAGAAGCACCTGCCAAGAAGGCTAGCAGTAAGAAAGGCGAATAGCCATGAATTTTAGATCTCCTAAACAAGCGGATGCATTAGTTTCTTCACTAGTACCAATGGTTGTTGAACAAACTGGCCGTGGCGAACGCGCTTACGACATTTTTTCAAGGCTTTTAAAAGATCGTATTATTTTCCTAACTGGGCAAATTTACGATGAAATGGCATCGCTTATTTGTGCTCAGCTTTTGTTTTTAGAATCAGAAGATCCAGATAAAGACATTTACATGTATATCAACTCCCCTGGTGGCGTTGTAACGTCTGGTTTATCAATGCTTGATACGATGAATTACATTCGTTGTGACGTAGCAACTGTGTGTTTGGGCCAAGCTTGTTCTGCAGGTTCATTGCTACTTACAGCTGGTGCTAAAGGTAAGCGTTATGCCTTAACCAATTCACGCATCATGATTCACCAACCTCATGGTGGTGCACAAGGTCAAGCAACAGACATTGAAATTCAAGCTCGCGAAATTTTAAACTTACGTGCGCGTTTGAACAAAATCTATGCTGATTGCACAGGTCAAAAACTTGAAACTATTAATGACGTAATGGAACGCGACAAATTCATGTCAGCCGATGAAGCTGTTACTTTTGGCTTGATTGATCACGTTGTTGAAAAGCGTCCAACTAATTTTGCAGCTGACCACAAAAAAGATAAATAATTAAGACTTTGGTCTAAATAAGAAAGCGCACTTTTTAAGGTGCGCTTTTTTAATTTGCGCAGGTAGCCCCAATTCCACATCTTTGCTAGAATTTAGGCAATCGCTATTGATTTGTTGTTATGGGTTTTTTTCTAGCTGTTATTTTGGTGACATTTTGTACCTACCATTTGAATGGGCAGGAAGCCGATTATACTGAGCTTGTTGCGCCATCGCAGGACGGTATAGACTACAAAATTGAATGGCCAGAAACGTTGACTCCTGAAATGATAAAGCGCATGGAAAGCGTTTCCATGTTATTAGAAAATAAACTGCGACTGCCAGGCTCCATTGGCGGCTTAATAAAGCGCATCGAAAAAGATAAGGCATTACTAGAAAAGACCCTACATTCCTTTGGTTACTATGGGTGCAAAGTAGACTTTGAGATTGATCTTGAGCAAGCTCCGGTTCTGATTAGGTTCACTTGTATGCTTGGGCCAGTTTATACAATTGAATATATGCAAGTCGAAAATCGTGGTAAGTCACCATTGCCACAACTGACTATGAGTCTTGATGACCTGGTAGGGTTAAGCAGAGAGGATGCGCTAGTGGCTGAGCATGCGCAAAAAAGCCAAGTTGTCCTTAAAAAATATTTTGCGCAAACAGGTTATCCATTTGCGGAAATTGATGAACCAGAGGGAATCATTGATCATAAAAATCGCACTGTTGTGTTGATTTTTCCTGTTGATTTGGGCAGCTGCGCTATCATTCATGATTCAGAAATTGAACCTACGCAAAACCTAAAGCCTGACTACATTAGAAACCGTTTGTATTGGAAAAATGGTGATGTTTACGATACCCGAGTGGTTGAGCGTACTCGTCGTTACCTAAGCCAAACAGGGTTGTTTGATAACGTTGTCGTTACGCCTAAGCCAGCTGATGATGCCTCGTCAAAAAGCGGAAAAGAGCAGCCAATTACAATGCATGTAAAAACGACCGAAGCCCCTCCACGGTCTGTTGCTGCAGGTGTGCATTACGCCACAACCCAAGGTGGAGAAGCACGTTTTGCGTGGAATCATTATAATCTTAGGGGCGGTGGTGAAAACCTGGGTGCAACCTTGCGTGTTTCAAAAATTCGAAACAAAGCTCGCCTATTTTATAACATCCCTGACTTTGGCGCGCCCAAACAGACCCTAAAGAACGAAACCTATGTTCTTAAAGAAAGTACGCGCGCATATCGAAGCCAAACATTTGCGCTATCAAGTAAAATTGATCGCCAATTTACCGATATGCTGTCAGGCTCCGTTGGCCTCAGCACAGAAAATGGTAACATTCGCCCGCGCACAACAAATGCGAAAAGTCCTATCCGCCTTGTTGGTGTGCCCGTTGAATTGGAAATTGATGCATCAAATGATTTATTAAATCCAACACGTGGTTTCAAGGTTGGTGGAAATATCACCCCCTACACAGGGCACTTGGGATCAAGTAAAGGCATGCTTATAGGCCAAGCAAATGCAAGCATATATATTCCCTTCCAAACCAATAGCTTAGATGAAGACATGGGAACTTTGGCATCATTTGTGCGCATAGGGTCCATTAAAATTAATAATTTCAATGATTTACCCCCAAACAAGCGCTTTTATGGTGGTGGTAATGGATCAGTGCGTGGTTATGGATACCAGCTCATTAGTCCAATTGATAAAAACAAAGTTCCCTTGGGTGGAGAATCTTTATTAGAATTTGGCAGTGAACTTCGCTACCGTTTCACGGAAACTATAGGTGCTGTAGCGTTTATTGAAGCAGGAACTGTTTCTCAACGAACTATTACGAATTTTGGAAAAAAACTACTTTGGGGAACCGGGTTTGGCGTTCGCTATTACACAACCTATGCACCGGTGCGTATAGACATTGCCTTTCCATTGCAACGGCGTAAACTACCAGGTACTAAGAAACCTTATGATAGCCCTTACCAGTTTTACGTAAGCGTAGGGCAGGCGTTCTAATGAAAGGCTTGCGGTTTAAAAAAATTCTCATAAGCTCAGCTATTCTTGCTGTGGTTTGGCAAGGCTTGCAATTTGAATGCACCCAAAAAGCCTGCATTAAAATTTTCATCAAGACATTTACCCCTTATAAAGCTTCAGCACTTGAAATTAAAGCTTCTAGAAAATTTCCTTTTTCTGCAGACATTCAAAGCGTAACACTGATTAAAAAAAAAGTACCAATTGCGACACTTAAAAATATTTTGTGGAAAATCCCAAGTTTTACATTCAACAATATTTTTCTAAACATTGATGAGTGCAATATCACCACAGAAAAAGCTCCTTTAGACTTTGATTTTTCCAATATTTCCCCATCCATTATCGGGTATTTTCTGCAAAATATATCAGGTAGCCTGCAGCGTTTTAACCTAATTAATATTGATTATTTGCAAATCAATAATAACAAATTGTCTTTACAGTTAAAGCACCAACACTCTGAGTGGATAGGTGTTATTTCTCATGACATGGAGAAGCTAACATTAACTCTTGCTCAGTTAAGTGATCATTCAAGACTACATTTGGAAGGTTTTTGGGGAGGGCAAAAATATTTAGCTAACGCTCAAATTTATAAGAATGCGATTGATTTTTCTACTCGAGTTGGAATTCAACCTTTTGTAAACGAAAAGGTCAGCAGCTTCTTTGGGGAAGAGTTGTCATTAACGGCTCACCTAGAAAAAACAACTGATTGGCAGTTGTTACCTTTAAAAATTGAAACATCTAACGGTCATACGTTACAAGGTGAATGCACCCAACAAAAAGAGATGCTTTCTGGTAAATTTGTATGGATTTTACCGAAGGCAGATACAAGAAAATTAGCTAAATGTCACATTACCCTAGAAGGGGCTTCGACTCGTCCCACCATTAAATGGGAGTTTCAAGAAGGTATAGAGCTTTTAGAAAAAGCCTTTGGTGAATGCACACTTGTTGATGCCAACCATATTAGACTTGATGCAAAACTTCAGCATGATGAAAAAAATACCGCATCGCTGCAAATGGATATATGTCTCAGTCCATTCCTAATGAACGGCAACGGTATAATTGCGTCTCAAGATTTACAGAAACTTCTTCACATTTTTTGGCCAAGTGCTACGGGAAGTCTGAATTTTAAAGCTTCTTTCGAAAATGTTAGTAGTCTTGAAAAGGGGAGCATTGCCATTAACGGACAAGGTACTATTCATAACACGGATTTTCATCTTCCAATTGACGTGAATATTGCTGTTAATAATGGACTAGGAGAAGGCGAATTACACCTAACAAAAGGCCATTATCAAAGTCATCCTCTTGATGCTCACATCACTTTTAATAGTACCTCGACCGAAGTTTATATTGAGAAATGTAAACTTCAACTGCAAGACTTGCAATTGGCCCTTTTAAAACCAACCACTTATCATTTTGAAAATGGACTGAGTCTGACTCAAATGCAGTTTTGCGGGGGACTTGTTGAAATTTCTAATCTAAAACTAGGTGATGCAGGTACTACTGTTGGAAATATTAGCCTGCGGAACATTCAATTACATGGATTAAA
>CAMDPB010000092.1 GCA_945903885.1 Candidatus Finniella inopinata | reverse complement strand
TCAATAGCTGGAAAACTAATCATAGAATAACGAATTCAATTTATGCAGATACGCTACCATATAAATTGAAGCGCTCTCAAGCATCGACAGAGAATAGCCCTTGGGATTCTTCACAAAAATCTTTAATTTTTCCAAACGGATCTTACGCTTTAGTGATATTGCTGCATCAGTATATTTATGATCTGGTACATTCAAGACACTTGTATAGGCTTCAATTGCAAGATCTTTGTATTCACAAGCATTAAGTCGATACAAAATCATCGCTGCATAAAATGAATCAGGGTGAGCTGACTGTTTTGCAAATCTTTCAAAAAAAGTTACAGTTTCGCATAAACTATTGAATGCATTTAGTCCGTCGGCAAAGTTTTCCGGCGTTGCATCTAGTTGACGATCACAGAGAGAAGCTGCGCGAACTTCTATGTCTGTAGGGTCTGGGAATTTCGGCCTATGTATTTCTTCGTACTTAAAATAATATCGAAAATAACAACTCATTTTCAGCATAGCTCTTACAAAAAATGCTGCTTGAAAATCTTTATGACCTTGTATACACAAGACCTTTTCACTGACTTCTAATGCAAGAGGCTTGTAGTTAGTAGCCGGAATTTTTTCAAATTTATGTATGTCAGCATCTATGCCATGATTATACAAAAGCACCGCCGCATAAAAGAAATCAGGGTGATCTGAGTTTTCTGCAATTGCTTCCAAAGAAGTTACAGCTTCGAGCACAAAATTCAATGCATCATCTCTATCTTTATTGTTTTCCAGCGTTTTATATCCAACATATTTAGCAAAATTTTCTGAATATTTATTTTTCGCTTCAATAAAATCTGCTCCATGAGTAGGACAAATAACCGCACGAACTGCTTTGGGGCATACTATTTCTGACTCTTCAACTGACTCTTCGACTGAAGCTTCAACCGTACTTAATAGCATTAGTGATAATGCTATATTTCTAATTAGGTTCATTGGTTAATCCCTTGTGATGTTATAATCGGCGACTGTAAGTTACAAAAAATTTAATTGCAAATATAAAAATATGCGCAAAAGTAGTGAAGCGCGTTGTTGATTATTTCAACTTTCACATACTAAAGCTGTTAACCAAACTACCACAAATATACCTCATTGACACCTACCTTAATGAGGTATATACTTTCCACTATGGTTACGATTGCTAAATACACAAGCATATACGAAAAAAGCATCGCAAAATTAATCAATGCATATGAAAGGTATGATCTTGAGCAATCTATTATGGATGATCCAAAAGCACACCCTGTTATACCTGGAACAGGCGGCATTAGAAAGGCACGCTTTGCATCTCATAATAAGGGAAAAAGAGGCGGATCAAGGTTATGCTACTATTACTTAGAAATTAACTACACGGTTTATTTCTTGAAGGCGTACGCTAAGAACGAACAAATAGATCTGTCACACACAGACAAGAAACGTTTAAGCGCTCTTGTTATTGCAATTAAAGCATCTTAAAAAAGGAAAAGTTATGAAAGATCACGACCTTATACTAGCCATGGAAGAAGTTCTAGCAGATGCACAAAATGAAAAAAATCTCTCGGTTAGGCCTTTGCTTTATCCTGACATTAAGGACTTAAGAGAACGTTTTCACTTATCTCAGCAACAATTTGCACAATTGTTTTGCGTTAGTCTTAAAACATTACAGCAATGGGAACAAGGACGTCGCCATCCACAAGGACCTGCAAAAGTATTATTGAATGTGATTGCTAAAAATCCACAGGCTGTACTAGACACGCTTCATTAATTTTCTTCACATACTAAAACTATTCACTAAGCTGCCGCACAGCAAGTTCCACCCGTCGACTAGCACGAAAAAGATAATTTTAAAGGGCATGGAAATTAGCATTGGCGGTAGCATCATCATGCCCATGCTCATTAAAATACTGGCAATAACCATGTCAATAACCACAAAGGGCATGTAAATCAAAAAGCCAATTTCAAAACCACGGCGCAATTCACTAATCACAAAAGCCGGCACCAGAATGCGCATGGGTAGCTCTTTTGCCGACTTAAAATTGGTTTCTTTGCTTAGTGCCATAAACAAATCCAGGTCTTTTTCACGCACGTTTTTGCGCATGAACACGTGCAAAGGTGCACAAATTTTATCGTAAGCTTCTTCGTAGGATATTTTTTCTTCCATTAATGGAACAACGCCATCCTGATACGCCTTATTAAAAATAGGCCCCATAATGAACATGGTTAAAAATATAGCAAGACTAATAAGAATCATATTTGGCGGAGACTGCTGAGTACCCAAAGCATTTCGCAAAAATGAAAACACCACCACAATACGCGTGAATGACGTAACCACTATAATAATAGATGGCGCCAGAGTCAGCAACGCCATGAGAGCGCTCATCTGGATCATGCGTCCGATTAACGTCCCCCCTGTATCCCCTAAATTTAGGGTAAAACTATCAGCCATAAGCGGTGCTTGCATTACAAATAATAGTAACGCTGCAATACAGCACAGATTATTAACGTGAAACCGTTTTGATTTAAAACTTTTAAGCTTAGACATGCTGCCGGTCAAACTCTACGGTTTCAATTGAACGAACCGCCGGTGAGGTTTCAAGCAAAATATCATTATTAGGCCCCATCATAACTACGTAACGCTGCCCACGGTGTGTAATGTTCACAATACGTCTTTTGCTGTCAATCATAATGGGTGGCTCAATAATAAGGCCCTGTTGCTTTGCATTGAAAAATGGAGTGTTTGAAAGCCGCCCCGATTGCTGAAGATAGCGAAGCACCAAAGCGAAAAGTCCTATTAGACCAAAAACGACGAACATTGCAGCAACAATATTGAGCATACACACCCTGTGTTGAATCCCTTTATTAATGCTAGCTTACATTTTTTTTAAAAGGCAATAGAGAGTGTGGAAAAGCTGATGAATTTACTAAAATGCTATTCCACTTTTGAAATTTAGCTTTTAAGCTATTCAAATAGAGGTGTTTTGAAGATTAAAAGAATGATTAAATACTTTTTTTGCTTTTTTATGTATGCAATGACCCTTAATGGGGCAGAGGAAGCTGAAGCTGAGGAAGCCGAATCATTCTATGAATCACGTATTGTGTGCGGCCCAATAAGAGAATTAGGCCCCTTTAATGACCTGTTTAGTTACGATAGTTTTTGGGAACCGGCAGGATTTTTACCATACCAACAATTCAGTCATGTAAAATTACCTAAGCTACCCTTATTAAACCCAGCTCCCCCTTTTGAGATCAGCTCACAAGTTATAGCAGATATAACAAAGCTATCAGAACATATCCTAAAAATTTATCACACAAAAGCACCAACACCTTTCGAAGCCCCCTTTAAACTACATCTTCAAGATTATTCCACTTATATGCAATCTGCGCTGATTTCATTCTTACAAATTATAAGCACTCCTGACCCAAATGCTGGAAGTCGTGATTGGAAAATCCAAACATTCACTAGGTGTTTTGAAAATATATGGAAATCAAGACTAGCATTAATAGAGCCAACACATAGTATTAGCGACCAAGAAATTATTGAACTGAATTCTAATTTACGTCAATCATTAGCTTTAGCTCTAGACTTTAAACAAGGTATTAATTTTCCAAATTTGCTTCAACGGGAATATCGATCGTTATCAAATTGGGCACACACTTGCACAGAGAATATCTCGGGAAAACCAGTAGAAGCCCTATTAGTCATCTGCCTGATGAAATCTTGTGTCAATTGGCGGCCCCCTCCACCTCCTGTGCTTAGATCAGCCTCTCAGAGGGCTAATCTTAACCTAGGGGTAGTTTTTCCTACGTCTTTGCGCAGGACGGAACTGCTAAACAGAAGACCTGCCGGGAAACACTCCTCTTCAAAAATGGCTAGGTCGCCTTCTCAATCAAACGATTTGAGAGCTTTCTCAAGCGAACTTGCACCCCTTCCCGGTCAAATTCGTTCGGACGCAACTGGTTCGGACGCAACTGGTTCTGCACCCCCCCATCATAAAGAGGATTCTGATTCTGATTCTGATTCTGAAGTTGATGATTTTGACGACCCAGGTCCATTTTATTAGTAATGACCATCCTTTACCGTTATTTTTTGAAGGATGCCGCTGAAAATTTTTCATTTACCAAAGTTAAATTAGCTTATAAACTTTTTAAATAAAATTTATTTAAATTTAGTTACTTCAAATGGTTAAGCTATTCCTTGTAGGGTTTTTGTACATCGATATATTAGCAAATTTTATTGTGTGCAGTGATGTTGATACTGAAACGAACGAAAACGCTAGCGATGTTACCGTGCACAAAGCATCCACCAGATATTCACCAGATAGTGCTCTACGTTTTAGTGATTTGTTTCAAGACAAACGTTTTTGGACATCGAAAAACACATCCTTCAGTTCAAAAGCGTTCAAAATAAGCTATCGTCAATTTTTTTTTAATACTGTCAGCAGCGAGTCATTAAATGCCCATTTAAAGAGCATGCTTTCAGCTGAACCCGTTCTTAATGATATAACCAAATTATCCAATCAACTTCTCAAAATCTACGGGTTAAAAAACAAACATGGTTTTCCTATAAGCTTTAACCTGATTTATGCTTACGACGAAACTATTCTTCGCGAAGCTTTGTGCTCATTTTTAAGAATTATAAGTACGCCTGATCCTAACAGAACTAAAGGATACGAATGGAAGGCACAAACTTTTTTTAGAGTTTTTTCGCAATTATGCAGCTCTTTAAACATAGAAGAAAAAGACACAGAACTTAATCTGGGAATGCGCCAAATGGTAGCAATATCTCTTGGATTATCTCCTTTAAACTACAAAAAATGGTTTCAAGAACAATATCCGGCTCTGGCAAAACATATAAAAACCTGCGCTAGTAACAAATCAAAAAAACCACTAGCGGCTACTTTCACTCTTTCGTTAATGCATGCTCTTATACCAAAGATGTATGCTCCTCTTGCAGCGCAAATAGCTATTGATATTTCTTTAACAAATAGACAAGAAGAAGTGCCATCGGGAGTTGCTAAAATTTTAAGCCCTACTCCAAAAAGAGTTACAAGGGGCGTAACACTAGCATCTCTGTCTTTAAAAAAACCAGGTTCTCAAAAACCCAACTTCGGCCCCTATTTTGAGACTGGTAGCTTTGGATATACTGCCAATTAATTAATTCATGCATCGTCTGCTTGATTTCGCATTATACCTGGCACCACCTGGTACGCTTCTTTCAAAAAATCAGTACATAGGGTTAATAAATCATCATGGGTAATGGTAT